>JAEYQZ010000256.1 GCA_023409695.1 Methanobacteriota archaeon
TTGGGATTACTATAATTACAGGAGGCGCAGTAAGTGTTGCAACAGTCGTTGCAATATTTATATCCAACATACCTGAAGGTTTATCCAGTACAGCAGGTATTAAGAATGCAGGGTGGAATTCGGGTTCAATATTTGGTATGTGGATTTTTATTACACTTATCAGTGGCTTAGCATCTTTAGCAGGTTATGCCGTATTCAGTCAGCTTCCTTCAAGTATAACATCTTTAACCCTTGCACTTGCGGCAGGCGGAATTCTTGCAATGCTTGTAGACACCATGATCCCTGAAGCTTTTTCAGAAACTCATGACCTTGCGGGTTTAATTACAGTTTTAGGGTTTATTGTGTCATTTGTTCTTTCAAAAATAGGGTGAATGAGTTATATAAAATCAAAAAGTAAGGAAAAAAATAATTTGATTTATTTTAAAATTAACCAGCTTTTTTAAGCTCAACGGCCAGATTTTTACCCAGTTCGTAGCATTTATCCAGTTCTTCTTTGTCAGGGACGTAATTTACTTCAATTTTGTCAAATACCTCAAAACCGGATTTTTCAAGTTCATCTGCTATTTTTCTGACTCCACCGCCGGCCCATCCATGAGATCCGAAGATAAGAGCTAATTTTTTAAAACCAGTTCTATCAAATCTTAAACCTTCAAGATAATACATTAAATCTCCGATACTTGGGTAAGGTTTGTTAAATATTGTCGGAATTCCAAATAAGACTGCTTTACTGTCTAAAATATCTTTTACAATTTCACTTCGCTCATCTTCATGTAAGAAGTACATAAATACATCAACGTTTTCACTCATGATCCCTTCTGCAAGTGCGTGGGCCATCTTTTGTGTTGAGCCGTGCATTGTGTCATATACAATGGTTACTTTGTTTTTACATTTACCTGTGGCCCAGTTACTGTATGCTTCAATGATTTTCATTGGATCGGTCCATATCTGGCCATGTGATGGTGCGATTATTTCAATTTTATCAAGCAGTGCCAGATCTTCAACTTCTTTAAATTTTCTAAGTATTAGAGGAGAGAGCGGTGTAAGTAAATTAGCATAGAATTTTTGGGCCGCGTCCATTAGTATAAACTCTGGAATTTCAGTATCTAATTTTTGTCTAAAACCTAGATGCTGTCCAAATGCATCGTTTGAAAACAGTATGCCATCATTAACAAGCAGTGTAAACATGCTGTCTGGCCAGTGGAGCAGTGGAGCTTCAAGGAATGCTAATTTTTTATTTCCAATGTCAAGTTCATCTCCAGTTTTGACGACGTTAAAATTAGCATTTTCAAGGGAATAATGCTTCTTAAGCCCTTCTAACGCCTTTTGTGTGCAGTATATTGGTGCATCAGGGAATTTTTTATGCACATCTGTGAGTGCCCCGCTGTGATCTTTTTCAACATGGTTTTGAATTATAATGTCTATTTTGAAATCTTTACCTTCTTTGTTGCATGCATCTTCAATTCTGCCCCACATCTGAGAAGCCGTTCCAGGATATGTGTTATCAATTAATACTGTTTTATTTTCTCCAAATACTAAGTAAGCGTTATATGTTGTCCCATTTAAAGTGTATCCATGGTAACTTCTTAAATCCCAGTCAAAAACTCCTACCCAATATACATTATCTTTAATTTTAACTGCATCTGCCTTCATTTTTCACACCTCTAAAACGAAAGTTTAGAAACTTCTAAATATATTTAAATCTATTTGTTTAATTTATATAACTTTTAACTTATATTTTTATCTATAAAAGCTGAAGAATACTATTAAATGATTAAATTAAGATGATAAGCCTATTTTTTAATTATAAAAGTTAAAATATGTTTATAAATCTTTAAAACATACTATATGTACTTTTATTTAAATAAAAGTCTTAAAAGTGATATTAATTTTTATATTCTAATTTATTGAAAATTAATTTAAATTTAGTTCCATTAGTCCTATCAAGTTCTATAGTCCCATCTAATTGATCTACAAGGCTATTTACTAATAATAAACCTAAGGTACCATTATTTTTATAATTAATGTTTTCTGGTAGTCCAACACCATTATCGCTTATAATTAAAATAAATTTATTTTTTTTATACGAATGAAGATATATACATATTTCATTTAAATTTGTTGTATTAGGTGATTTACAGTAGTTTGCTGGAAAAGCATATTTTAACGAATTTGTTACAAGTTCGTTGATGATTAAACCACATGGAATTGCTGTATTAATATCAAGTGAAACATCATCAATATCTAAGTTGAAATTTATGTAGGAAGGATCTATTGAATAAGAATAGGACAGATAATTTATTAAATTTTCAACATATACTCCAAAATCAATATTTGTAAAATCTGATGATTGATACAGCTGTTCATGGATAAATGCCATTGATCTGACTCTACTCTGGCTTTCTTTAAAAAGTTCAAGATCTTCTTTATCTTTTACATATTTAGACTGAAGACTGAGCAAACTACTTATAATTTGCAAGTTATTTTTAACACGGTGGTGGATTTCTTGAAGTAACAGCCCTTTTTCTTCAAGGGATGCTTTAATTTTATTTTCTGCAAGTTTAATATCTGTTATATCATTTCCAATACAAACTATCCCTAAAATTTGGGAATTATCACTCTCAATTAGGGATATGGATAAAAATACGGGTATTAATTGGCCATTTTTTGCCTTAAACATAGTTTCAATATTAGTTATTGATTTTTCACTGCCAAATGGATTTTCTTTAAATAATGATTTTTGATCCTCAGTAAAAACAGTATTAAGAGGTTTACCAATTAATTCTGAATCAGCAAAACCTAAAAGATTTATAGTTGCCTGGTTAACGTTTACTATGAGCATGTCCTCATCAAGTAAAAAGAAAAAGTTTGACATTGTGGACACAATACTATCTGCAGC
Source organism: Methanobacteriota archaeon (assembly GCA_023409695.1). Classification (GTDB taxonomy): domain Archaea; phylum Methanobacteriota; class Methanobacteria; order Methanobacteriales; family Methanobacteriaceae; genus Methanobacterium_D. The sequence goes on from JAEYQZ010000256.1 coordinate 2,897, forward strand.
GATGGCTGGAGTAAGTGAAGGAAATTTATATTTCCAGATTCCATAGCTCATAATGGTGATTCCCATGGTCATTGTAGTCATCGTCAGTTCAGGTACTCTTAAAAATACAATAGGTAAAATAAAGTCCGTACCTAAACTTATAAAAAATGGTATGTAAAGACCTGCAAGAATGTATTTAGCCTGTTTTTTCTTTAAATCATATGATTTTAAATAATATCTAAAGCACATTAATCCTGCTAAAAGCACAGCAACAACTGTCCATATGGACATGATGTTGTATAGAGTTGCACCTGTATGAATAATATAAGTCCATCCCCAGTATTCTTTTGAAGCGCCGGATATAAGCAAATCAGTGCTTAATCCAACTGCAGAAATGGCGATTCCAGGCAGGTATATTAAAAGATAGGTTAATTTATTTTTTAAATAGGGCGATTTAGTAAATATCAATGAGACATGTAGAAGTAAAGATGGCACTATTGGCCATAGATTACTGATTTTTAACCAGAAAAATGCTGTCTGAAAGGTTTCAGCTTGCCTGTATTCAAATTCTATAAACGCAAGAAATCCTACAAATATACATGTTAATGCAATTATGATATTTAACTGGCTTTTTGGATTTTTATGATAAATGAAATTGCCAAGAAAAAAACATATTATAAAAGCTACCAATGAAATTAGGGCAAATATGTTCATTTGATATTTTTCTCCGATTTAGACGTTCTTAAATTTTGTTTTTTATATTATTTAAGTATAACTTGATATGTGTCTCTACTTTAACTTATATATTCACTAAAAAGTTTCTTTTTAGACAATAGTTATTATTTAAACTTAAAAATTGTATTACTGTTACCTATTTGTTTATTTTTGCCTAAATAAACAGATAATAAGAAGTCAATATCTATTAATCAGCAAAATATTTAAATTGTATCAATCTGGAGGAAGAAAATGTATTTGAATGTGAATTATAAAAATATCGAATTTAATTCTTTGAAATCTTTAAAAAATGAAATTACTTATGGGGGATATTTAGCTGCATTATGCAGTCCCTGTTTTATAGTATCCACATCGATTATTTTGGATATTAAAATATCCCTGCCTATGCTCCTAATATCCTATTTGCTGCCTTTGATAATTTACAGCTACGATTATTATAAAGATATCGATAAGGATATTAAAAACAGTTCAGAAAGGGCTACTTTTTTAAAAAAGAAAGCTGATAGATATCCATTTGTATTTACTTTTTACAGTTTATTTTTGGTTTCTCTGCTGGTTTTATATTCAAACTGGGGGATGGTTGTTTTTATAGCGGCCATAATGGCCGGTGGGATACTCTACAACGTGGTGCTCAAAAACCTAACAAAAAAGATTCCTGCATTTAAGAACATGTTTACAGCACTAACATGGGCACTGGTAGGGGCATTTTTCCCACTTTTTTACTATTCTATGGGTATTAACCTGTCTTTTATAATAGCATTTTTGTTTATATTTATGAGGGTCATGAACAATGTTATGTTCTTTGATTTGAAAGATATGGAGAATGACATGTCTGAAGGCTTAAAAACACTTCCAGTAATGCTGGGAAAAAAAGGTGCAATAAACGTTCTGCACGCTTTAAACATTATTTCATTTATTCCTTTAATAATAGGGGTTTACTTTAATATAATTGATATTAGGGGTATTTTCTTGCTAATTTTCCTTTTTTATAGTTATTTCTATATTAATAAGGCAAATTTAGCATCAAGTAATGAATTAGAAAAAACTGCACACACATTAGCTGATTTAGAGTTTATTTTATGGCCTGTTGTTCTTATAATAGTCCAATTTCTAAATATTATTTGATTAGATAATATAACTCTACAATTATTTGCTAATTTTTAATTATATTCCTTAAATTTATTTTTTCTTAAATTTTTAAAATATTTAATTTGATTATTTTAATTCTCTTAAAGATTTATTATCAGTGTTGTTAATAGAAAAATTTATATATTTAAAATGTTACTTTTTAATTGTAACTTAAGAATTTTTGTAGGTTACATATTTGGAGTTGGAGGTAAAAAAGTGAACAAAAACGTATATTTGATGTTAAGTGTTTTGTTTATGGTTTTTGTGGGTTTTCAGTTTGCTGAACCTGCAGCCGCAGCAAAAGTTGTAGATCAAGGCTCAAAATATGCTTGGAATGGCCAAGACGGTTATATCAAAGTAACCTGGAAAACTTATCAGTACAACAATGATTTCTTAAAAACATATGTTGCAAAATACCTTAGAGATGAAGATACTAAAAAATATGAATTTGGGTACGACGAAGCATTTGTATTTGCAAAGGTAACAAAAACATCACTTAAAATCACAGATATAGCTGATTGGGTGGTTGATTTTGATCAAGACCCTGTTCAGTTAAGATACTGCAAAACAAAGTTAACTGGTGCACAGTACTACTGGAGGGTATTTAGACCTCAAACATTATTGAAGGCTAATATCTAAAAATGAGTTTTAAAGCTGTAAAGAGGTAAAAATATGAATAAAAATATATTCCTGATGTTAAGTGTTTTATTTATGGTTTTTGTAGGTTTTCAATTTGCAGAACCAGCAGCAGCAGTAAAAGTCGCAGATCACGGCACAAGATATGTAGGGCCTACTGACCATTATAAAATAGTGTGGAAAACTTATCAATACAACAACAACTTCTTAAAAGTAGTTTCTACAATTTACTACAAAAATCCTAACACTAAAAAATATGAATTAAACTTTAATTCAGTTACAACACTTAAAAAAATATCAAAGACCACTCTCAAATATAAAGAAACCCGTAAACAGTTTGTAAATCCAGTTGATTTGCATTATGCTAAAACAAAATTAACTGCAGCACAGTACTACTGGAGAATATACAAAAAATACTGGTAAACTCCATTAATTTCTTTTTATTTTTAAAGGGATAAAAAATACTAAAAATTATAAGTTTTTAGCTTTAATTTAAGGAAGTGTTTTTTAAGTTGTTATACTTGTCGTTATCATCTAAATATTTATTATTGGGGGTTTTAGATTTGTTATGTAAAATATATGAAAACAGCCACAAAATTATTAGTACTATTATCACTGTTTTTTTAGTTACAATGATAGCAATAGGCATTGTTGTGCTATTTTTAAAATAATCATATCTTATTTTTTATCTCTTTTATATGCTATTTTCTGAAAAATATTAAGTTATTTAGCTTTAATTTATCATTTAGATATCTATTTTATCTCTTTTTCTATAGGCCATCCCCTGGAAGATTGCTATCAGTTCTCCATTATCATCAGTAATGTTAATGGTATAAGTACCAAGCTTTGGATTTGTGGATATTTCTTCTGCCTCTGCAAATAAGGTTCCAGAACTAGCAGCTTTCATAAAGGATATATTTGCATTTATAGCTACTGTGACTGTTTTATAAGAATTTGCAGCAACAGCAAAGGTAAAATCTGCTAAAGTAAAAATAGCTCCACCGTGAACAGTTCCAATCCCATTGAGATGGTTTTCAGTTATTTCCATTTTGGATTTTGCCCATCCTTCTTTAACTTCCAGTAGTTCTATTCCTGCATATTCAGCAAATTTATCTTTTTTAAAGAATTCTTTAATCTTTTCCATCTTAATTCCCCATAAATCTAGATTAAATGTTTAATAGTCTATAAATTATCACTTCTAAAGACTTCTTACTCTTTTATAATTACTTAATCTTCTTCATTAATGTCCTTTTTGTTCAAATAACTTTTATGTCTGCCGTAGAAATAATATATAACCAACCCTATTGCAAGCCAGATAATGAATCTTAATTGAGTAATAGTGGGCAGTTCAAATACAAGCAAAATGCAGAATATTATTGCAATAGCAGGTATCACGGGTACAAGTGGTGTTTTAAAAGGGCGTTGAATATCGGGCTGTGTTTTTCTTAATATTATTACAGCAAATGAAACAATAATAAATGCTGCAAGGGTTCCTATATTTACAAGCTGAACTACATCAGTTATAGGAACAAATGCAGCAATAGTAGCCCCAATAAAGCCAATAACTGCAATACCAATAACAGGGGTGTTATATTTTCCATGTATTTTTGCAAATATTCCAGGCAGTAGTCCATCCCTTGCTATTGCAAAGAAAACTCGGGTCTGTCCAAATAAACCCACAAGAAGGACAGATGTAATTCCACAAATTGCCCCTATTGATATTACTGTACTGGCCCAGTCAATCCCTATATTTTGAAGGGCAAATGCAATGGGAGCTGCAGTTTCTTTAAACGCGCTGTATGGAAGTATTCCATTTAAAACAAGCGCCACAACGATATAAAGAATTGAACTGATTATAAGGGATCCTATAATTGCTATTGGAAGTGTTCTTTGAGGGTTTTTCACCTCTTCAGCTGCTGTTGTAAGGGCATCAAATCCAATATAGGCAAAAAATATGATTGCAGCTCCTTTAAACACTCCTATAAATCCATATGGGAAAAATGGATTGTAATTTGAAGGATTAATGTGATAAATTCCAATTGCAATAAAAAGAGTTAGAACTAAGAGTTTAATAAGTACGATAGCTGTGTTAAAATGAGAACTTTCACGCACACCAATAATGAGTAAGCTCATAATTAGAAATACAATTAAAACCGCAGGAAGATTAATAATTCCCCCATCTACTCCTGGAGGGTTAACTAAAGCACCAGGTAAAATAATTCCAATTGAACTAAAAATTTCAACAAAATAATTGGACCAACCAATTGCAACTGCAGCTACTATAACTAAATATTCGAGTACCAAGTCCCATCCAATAATCCATGCCCATATTTCCCCAAGCGTTACGTAGCTATAGGTGTAAACACTTCCTGCTACAGGGATCATGGTGGCAAATTCTGCATAACAGAGAGCTGTAAATAAACATGCGATTCCAGATATAAGAAATGAAATAATGATTGCGGGACCTGCATAGTAAGCAGACGCGATTCCAGTAAGTATGAAAATACCAGCACCTATAATCGTACCTATACCCATCATTAGAAGTCCAATGGGGCCAAGTACTCTTTTAAGTCCTTTTTCTCCAGAACTTACTTCCAGTAATTCTTCAATGGACTTCTTTCTAAATATTTTTCTTTTCATGGCATACAACTCAAAAGATTTTGAAAATAGTCCAGTTAATTTAAAACAGCAGCACCAATTTAACAGTAAAAACATGTATTTTCATTTGATTTTTTTAATTAATAGGGTTTAAACTAATTTAAATAATAATTAGCGCTGTTTTTAACATTTTTTAACTTAGTTAATTATTATAATAATAAAATATAAATAATTATTACTTAGAATTATCTAAAATTCATCAAATATCTTTTCATTAAATACTTAAAATGCTGTATTTTAATTTATAAATTCATATTATGCTCAAAAAGAGGAAATATTATGGATATTAAAATAGATATCAAGGAAATTATAGGAGAAAATGCCAAAAATGGCTATATCCCTGTAAAATTAATAACGGATAAAGGTGAAGTTTCCTCTCGCTTTTATAAAGTTGATAGTAATGAATTAAGCGTAATTTGGGTAGGGGGTGTAGGGGGAAATTGGGATACACCAGCTGAAGAATTATATCCAGATCTATCTGAAAAACTTAAAGAAAATGGCATAGCCTCCCTTAGAATTCGTTACAGATATCCCCATGATATTGACGAATCAGTATATGATGTACTTGCCGGAATTAAGTTTCTCGAAAATGTAGGGGCATCTAAAATAGCTTTAGTAGGCCATTCACTTGGGGGTGCAGTAGTGATCCAAGCTGCTGCATCATCTAATTCTGTTAAGACAGTAGTTACACTTGCAACTCAAAGTTACGGGTCAGATTCAGTATCTAATTTTCCTCAAGGTACTTCATTATTGTTAATCCATGGTTACGATGATCCTGTTCTTCCAAGTAACTGCTCCAAACAAGTCTACAATAAGGCACATGATCCAAAAGAAATAGTTATATTAACTGGAAATGCGCATTGTCTGGAAGAATCTTCTGAAAAAGTCCACCAGATAGTATATGATTGGATTGTTTCAGAATTAACTAATTAAATATTTTTTTGGCCTAATAATAGCGTGTATTACGGTCTTTTAGTGATAAGTTACTTTGACCAATTACATATAAATAAATCTCTTCAGTTTCATCTGCTTCTACTGGTTCCCACCCCCTAAATTTCCAGACATATGAAACAATTCGAGTTCCAGGCTCTAACTCTTCAAGAAATTTAGATTTTAATTTTTGATTGGCAGTATCACTTAAAAACAAAGTCACCACAGTAGCTTCATTGATATTCTGGTTAAAAAAATTTCCCCATACGATTTTAGCCCTTTTTCCAATACCTGAAAGTGTTATGACTAAACGAGACCAGAATACACGTGAAGGGTCTGCTTCCAACCCTACGGCCTTTGCATTATACTTTTTAACAGCATCAATCACAATCCTACCGTCACCAGAACCAAGGTCATACACGATATCATCGGGACCTACTTCTGCCATATTCAACATCTGTTTAACTAATTTTCTAGAAGTAGGCTGAAATCCAGCACCTATAATACTTGACCAGAATATCCAGATTAAAAAAAGTCCAATTAATCCTAGAATTATGAGTATAAATAATGAAAATGTCATTTTGCGCTCCGATTTTTATATTGTTCAATAATAAATTTGATCTCCATATATTATTAATTAAGATTTATCTTTAGTATAAAATTAAGCATCATCTGTAATGGCTGTTACTTCCTGCTTTTAGTTTAATTGCCAATTTTGACCTTTCAAGGGCTAAACCTAATTGTAAACCAATAGAACTAAGATTTTCGAGACTAATATCATTATAATGTTTTATATGTCTGCTGCCCATATTTAAAAGCCCTATTATATCATTACCACTTTTAATGGGCAATATTAACATAGTCATTATACCATTCGACTTAATGGCCGGTTCAAGGGATTCATATTCTTCAGATTCAGACGTTATATATACTAAATTCTGTTTTTCAAGAGTTTTACTGAAGAGATCTTTAAACATACCTGCCATGCACATATTTTTAAGGCCTTCAGGAAGATTTCTATGTACTCTTAGAGTTAATTCTTCTTTATCATCGTTAAGGTAAATACAGCCCATTTCAAAGCCTAATGAATCAATGGTAGATTTCACTGCATTTTCGAGCATTTCATCTTCGTTGATTGTGGAATTAAGTACATTTGAAATCCTGTTCATTGCAAGTAACGTGTTGGTAAATTCTTCTTTCTCACTGGTTAATCTCTGCATCTTCAAATATCCTGAAAGTTCATCAGATGCCATCTCCACGTTTTCAATGTTTACAGAGCTAACTGAAGTTAAAGTAGTCAGTAAAAGTATAGAACCAATGGCAGAATCTTCATCGATAATAGGAATAGACAGCATCAAAGAAATAGACATATCTTCAAGTATTGACTTGACATTTTCAAGGTAAAAGTCTCCATTTCTAGCAGATCTTGTTTCTAATGTATCCATGCTTTTTTCAATAAATCCTTTAATATTTGGAAGTAATTTGCCAGTTAACTGTGATGTTTCGTATGCAGGCTGTATATTTCCATTATCTTTTAAAAATATAGTACAGTATTTATATGGAATTATATCATTGATGCTCCTTGTTGTTTCTTTCATAAGCTGTTCTTCACTACTTGCTGAACTTGCAGCCTGAGCTATAGATAGCAATGTTTCCAGCTCGCGTTTTGTGCGTCTGGAGTGTGAAAGTTCTTCCCCAATAATAACACTGCCAATAACCGCTTCATTATTATCTAAAATTGGCTGCAGTGATATTTTATAGGGCCGGTATACCCCTGATTTTTCAATCATATCTATTTCAATAGTTATTTTATCATTCAAGCTTAAAGATCGTACAATATTTTCAAGCATATTTATTTGTTCAATGCTTATTATCTCACGTAGATTCTTTTTTCCTGGAAAAAACGTATCAAATGAATTATTAGATGCTATTATGTCCATATATGTGTTAATAGTAAATATCAATGTGTCAGGACGGTTAATTGACATTTTAAGTTCTGCTTCCTTTGACCGTAATGTATGTAATCTTGAAGCAGCAGATACAAGTTCGTTTGTTTCTTGAATATCAAGATCAACAAGTTCAGATATTATCTCAGGTTTTTCAGGGATGGACTGTTTTAAAAACCATAATTTACTCCGGCCCACAAATTTAAAATCTAATATTTCTTTTGCATGTAATATTTCAAGGTACTTAAGTACCGTAGCTCTACTCCGGCTTGTACCTCTTGTTATTTTATCCAGCATGCAGTCTTCAGGCGGGTGAGATTTAATATATGACACAATCAACCTTTCTGTATTTGATAATTCTTCCATAATCTTCATCTCAAATCCTTATACTATATAGTATAGTTATTTATCTATATATAAATATTATGTACTGCTCGTATTTTGCCCTATTCTTTTTTATATGGATGTTTTTGATTCATCAAAAAGCAAAGTTTAAATAGTAGAAATTATACTATAAAGTATAGTTATACTATAAAGTATAGTTTCAATATATAACATTTTAAGGAGGGCAGATATAATGTATGAAGAAAAAGTAGAAGAATTAAAAGAATTATTAGGACTAAAAGGAAGCCCTGTAGCTGTAAAACTGGTAAAATCAGCCAGTGAAATACCTGAAGGTTACTCTAAAATAAGTGAAAAGAAAAGACACTGTGAATTTGTCCAGGATGCACGGTTAACTGGAAATAAAGGTTATGCAACTTCTGATGAACACCTATGTAAAGGTGGGGCGGGTGTGATGGGAATTGAAGCATTACCTGCCAGCGTAGCTTCTGGAAAGATGTACCATCAGCTTGGAAACTATGAAACTTTAGAAGGTGCACAGGAAACCATTGCTGCAATTCCTAAATCCGGCGAAAATTATTATGCTTCAATTTATTCACCATTAGAAAGTGCAGAATATGAACCTGATGTAATAGTTCTTGTAATTACACCAAAACAGGCTTTAAGAATATCTCAAGCTTATTTAAGAGCAAAAGGTGGTAGAATTTCCAGCGACTATTCAGGTATACAATCATTATGTGCCGATGCTGTAGTGGCAGTTAAAGAGCGAGGCGTGCCTAACATGACCCTTGGATGCAGCGGTTCACGTAAATACGCCAAAGTAGCAGATGAAGAAGTTGTTATAGGCATACCCACTAAAAACTTCGTTGAAATAGTAGACGCTTTGAAATTATTTAAAGGTAAATGGGGAGAACTTTAGGAGAAAACAGTCATGAAAACAGTTAAAGCTCTGGGAATTAAGGCACCTAATTCAGCCATACTTGCTGAAAACATTATAAAAAATGGTACAGATGACGGGCTTATCTTAACTCTTAGTCCAGGATCAGAAGAGGGCCTTGAAAACATAGCAAAGAAATATGGTTTCGCATTTGAAATAGAAAATTCAGATAAACAGGTTGTAGTTAGAATGACAAGATCACAATCAGAAGAATTAGACGTTACAGGAGAGACATGCCCGGGACCTATCATACTAGTGGGGGACAAGCTTAATTCCATGGCAACTGGAGAACGTTTAAAGGTCAAAAGTAAAAGCACTGAAGCCATCGAAGATATAGCAATTTCCATTCCAGAAATGAGCGGTAAAGTAGTTGAAAAAGGTAGAGATGACAATAAGAGTTATATTTTACTGGAAAAAGTAGAAAAATCTGCTTCAGCATCAGCTGCAGTAGCCAACAGAGATAAAGTGCTTGTTGCGCAAAGTAATGGAATAGGGAATGCGGAACGCGCCTATGCCACATTTATATTCTCAAAAGCTGCTGCCAGCATGGGCAAAAAAGTAACAATATTCCTGCTCATGGATGGAGTAAGTATAGCTAAAAAAGGTAACGCAGAAAAGGTTAAACATCCAGCTTTCGATAGATTGGACAAATTAATGATAGAAGTTATTGAAATGGGCGCTAAAGTTTACGTATGTGAGCTAAGTGCTGAATTTAGAGGAATGAAACAGGAAGACCTCGTTAACGGTACAAACCTTGCAGGGGCTGCAACATACATAACCTTGCTGAGTGACCCTACATACGCAGTTGTAAACTTTTAAGGGAGGAAAAAGAATGCTAGTTACATATCCCGTAATAATACTCGCAATACTGGTGAGCGGTATTGCAAGCGGTTTTATAACATTTAGAATGTCAGGTATGCGCCTGGCGCCGCACTTTGGTGCTTTGATACTCGCACTTATAGTCACAATTGCAGCTATTGCCACAGGTAATAATCTGGTTCTCTATGCTGCTGTAGCATTGCAGTTAATTGCAGTTATTACAGCATTTACACAGACATGGGCAACGCTCAAATATAATTTCCAGACATCGCCCGCATATGCTCCACATCTAGCTCTTATGGCTATGATTCCGGTGCTCGCAATCGCATCAGTGATTTAATTTAACTCTTTTTTTTAATTCTTTTTTGAACTCTTAATTTTTTTATTTATCTATGTAGTAACTCTTCAATTTAACTGAAATACGCTTTAATAGTATACTACAGATTATTTATTTAAGTTACAGCATATAATAAAATCAATGATAACCGAAGAGAAAGAAAGAGTAAGAAACTTAATCTGGAGCACTTTAGAGAATAATAATTTATCCCCATCCTCAAAATCTCCCTATGGAAGAATACCTGTTTTTTCAGGCTCAACTGAAGCTGCCCAAATGTTAAGAAGCACTGAAGAGTGGAAAAATGCTGAAGTTATTTTTTCAAGTCCCGATTCTGCCCAGATAAAAGTCCGTGAATTTGCACTGTTAGATAAAAAACTTTTAATTATGGCTTCACCCAAGCTCAAAGATGGATTTCTATTAATAGATCCATTTAGCGTTAAAGGAAATGAAGAAACAGCATCAACCATAAAAGGTGCTTTTAAATTTGGGAAAAAAATCCGTGAGTTTCCTAAGGTAGATTTAGTAGTAGAAGGTTCTGTTGCAGTTGATAAATCTGGAAACCGCCTTGGAAAAGGAGGAGGCTATGGCGATAGGGAAATATCCGAGTTAATATCTGAAAAGGCTATTACAACAAGCACTCCCGTTGTAACTACTGTTCACGAAATCCAGATTATTGATGAAGTCCCAACAGAAGAACATGATCAAAAAATAAACATGATAGTGACTCCCGAAAGGGTAATCATAATTATTTAACTTGTCTAATTACACTATGCTTAAAATAATGCATCAAAAATTAATGATTATTAGTAATGGTAGGTATGTCAATATTCATAATAAAGTCTAGAAAGTAGACAATACATTAAGTTGTAGTATTGACCAATTAAACATAATCTTTGTTTTAGATTTTGAATTTAATTTATAATATTTTATATTAAATATGACCTCTTACCATGTGCAGGTCACAGGGATGTAGATCCATGAAAAATGAAAAAAATAAAATCAAAAGTTTTATGGATAATTTATCTGAAAAACGCCGGAAAAAAGAGAAGAATTCTAAAAAATCAGAATATGTTGGTGCAATAGTTGTTAACATAATTTTATTGTATATTTTTAATAATCTACTTAACTGGCATATTTATTTCATTACAAATGCACTTAATGAAATTTTATGGGTTATAAATATTGCAATTACAGCTACAATAATCGGGAACATAATACTCCTTATCTTCAATCCAGAATGGTTCAGACATATAATAAAAATAATTTTGAATATATTTGCATTTACTGCAGTATATTCCATTTACAGTGTATTTCCATTCAATTTCAGTTCATTTTTGATTGACTGGAGCGTGACAATTGCTTTAATATTTATAATGGTAGGTATAGCAGTTGCAACTATAATTGAGCTTTTTTTCTTGATTATCAGTATACTGGCAAGATTTAAATTAATTAATTAATAAACATTTTACTCAATTTCTTTTATTTCATTTATCCAGCGCTTACTTGTATCAATATTCTCTTTAATTTTCATTATTTCTTCTAAAAAGTTATCAATATTTTCAGCAGATATCAATACAACCACATCGCCTTTATCAAAGACAGAATGATCTTTCAGTACAACTCCATTTTCACCTACAAAACCAACAGTCGACTTTAATTTACTCAATTTAGCGCCTCCTTATTAAACTAAAGACTATCTACTTATTCTCCAATAACAGTTACCTCTATCTTCCTTAACCTGCCTGAAGTATCTGCTTCTATAAAAAATAAATCCTGCCATGTTCCCTTTATAACTCTTCCATTTCTTACAGGTAGTGTTCTATCTGGAGGAAGAAACATTGAACGCAGATGTGAATAAGCATTTACATCATGCTTCCATCCTTCTTTTGGAATTAATTCATTGAGTAACTTTTCAATATCTTCCCTCAAATTACTTTCAAGCTCTGTTAATGCAAAGACTGCAGTGGCGTGTGGAGCAAAGACATGTACAATACCATTACTGATCTTAGATTCACCAACAACGCCCTCTATTTTATGCGTTAAATTAATAATATCTCCTGGTTTTTCAGTTTCTATATGAATGGTTTTCATAAAAATCATAAAAGACTCCCCAATAAATTTTAGACTAATTCAGGATTATTTCTTAAAATTCTAAATGATATTTATTTATATTATCCCTAATGATTATTTTACTTTTACAATTTATTTAGGCTCCGAATAATTTGAAAATAATTAGTGATGTTGAAAATATCCATGTAAATTATCTTAAAAACCACAATGTATATATTAGCATTTAACTTTGATAATAATATAATAATATTTTTCATATTAACTAATTATTTTACAGGAATACTTAAGAGAAGATGAAAACATGATAAAGGCGGGTAATTA
>JAEYQZ010000015.1 GCA_023409695.1 Methanobacteriota archaeon
TTACGCCTGGTGCGGGTGGAATGAAAGGTGCAGTAGCAAAAGCTGAAGAAATTGTAGAAAAAAGGACCAATGCTGTAATGCTTCAGCAGTTTAAAAACCCTGCAAACCCTAAAATTCACAGGGAAACTACTGCTCAAGAAATATTAAGGGACACTGATGGTAAAGTGGATATAGTTGTAGCAGGTGTGGGAACTGGTGGAACAATAACTGGTATTGCAGAAGTTTTAAAAGGAAAAAACCCTGATTTTAAAGCAGTTGCAGTCGAACCTGCTAGCTCTCCAGTTTTATCTGGTGGACAACCAGGACCTCATAAAATTCAGGGAATTGGGGCAGGTTTTGTCCCGGATGTACTCAGAAGAGATTTAATAGATGAAATTATACAAGTTAAAGATGAAGATGCTGCAAAAACGCTGTTAAGGTTAGCAAGAAAAGAAGGAATATTTGCAGGTATATCCTCTGGAGCTGCGACATGGGCTGCCCTTGAACTGGCTAAAAGAGAAGAAAATAAAGGTAAAAGAATTGTTGTAATACTTCCAGATACTGGTGAAAGATATTTGAGCATGGAATGGGTATTTGAAGAAGTATTTAACGAATATGAGACTGAAGAATTTACAAATTGACATTTCTAACCGTTAATTTGTTTTGATCAATTGGAATTTGCAAAATTTTTACTTTTTAAATTCAAGTAGTCCTATGGGCATATATTTTATAAAAATTATATGAATTATACTTCGTTAAACATCGCTATAACGAAATTTGTTAAAAATTACATTTTTTTCGCATGCAAAACTGAAAGTTAGAGAAATAAAGTTTCTCTATGCCAAAAATTCGAAGAATTTTTGAAGTTTTGCGGTTCAGGAAATCGAAGTTTTTAGAAATTACATTTTTTGAATCCAAAATCAAAGAATTTCAAATGTTAGTTGAAGCTCAAATATCGCAGATCTTTTAATGCACTCATCGTAATATGCTGTAATTAGGGGATGAATATAAAGATCAGTGAAATATATTGAATATAATGCTACACATATATCCCTAATGGTGTAAATATACTAAACTTTTTATTTTATGATATTCTATACTCACTCACTTAACTAAATACATTAAAAATATAAATTAATTGAATTATGTATGTGAATAGGTAAATTATTATATAATAATTACATGCATTCAGTTTCAGAATTAATATGTATACCTTAACATTAAATGGATTTGTTCAGTGCCTCGAAACTTAAGTGTATTACTTAATTTAGTGAAGTATATGAGTCATGAACAACTTCGGGGGATTATTGACCCAGACTAATAGTATAAAGGTTACAGTTTAAAAACTGTACTATGCATAAGTAATCTTTATGAATTCTTTTTAAAATACTAGAAAATTACATTTAATTAAAATAAAATTTGAGATTATTCCTAACTTTTTTAAATGAATTTAACTTTTTTTTATTCTAGATTTTTTCTGCTGATATCATAATTATATAATTTAAGATATAGTGCTCAAAAATTCTATTGATTGACTTTATGTGAGTAAAAATGATACGATTTTTAAAATAATCCTAAAATTAAACGATAAATTTATATAAAATTACTTAGAGATAATATAATAACAAAATAAAAAATGAGGTGATATGTATGACTGAATTACCAGTTGCTCCAGTTGGAAGAATCATAAAAAATGCCGGTGCTCAAAGGGTAAGTGATGACGCCAGGGACGAATTGACAAAAGTGCTGGAAGAAATGGGCGAAGAAATAGCTGCAGAAGCTGTTAAACTTGCAAAACACGCAGGACGAAAAACAGTTAAAGCATCAGACATTGAACTAGTCGTTAAAAAGTTATAGGCATTTTTTCTTTTTTAAATCCAATAATTCTTTCTTTTTTGCAAATATTATCTTAACTAATTTTATAAATGTTATTAAAGAGGAATCATGTTAAAATTAGGAATAGTATCTATAGAATACTGAAATATATGATTATAATTCCACAAATTACAAGTACTAAACATAAAAGATTGTAAAGGTTCTTTTTGGATCCATAATTGAGATATTTATCTGCAAATGATTTTTTATGGCTTAATTTATTGTTATTGGTAATCAAGTAACATGCATATGCTATAAAAAATAATCCGATTATAAAGCTAATGACTGTCATAATAAATAGTTTAATTAAAGACTATATAAGTTATTTCTTTTAAATTGCTTTTTATTTGTTCTTATAATATAAAATAAATTATTATATTAAATAATAATGAGTTATATGGTCGCTATAACTTATTAGACACAAATGAGCTATTTTTTCTTTAAATCTAAGGACAGTTAAGGACGTAGATTTTTGCTGCAGGTTTAAAGTGAAGCTTTTTCAAGAGGGAATACGTCTTTCAAGTAGAAAATAGAAAGTAACTAAGAGGGCACATCACAAAAATTAAATAATTTAATAATTAAATGTTTTATGGTGATTTATGATGGAAGTTGAATTAATGGAATTTGGATATTCAGTTAAGCATCAAAAACACTTTATTAAATTCAATATCATGGGAATGGAAGAAAGAACAAAGGACAAGATATTGCCTATGATAGTTAATATGCCTCTAGAAAACATCAAACGGTTTGTAATTGAATCTGATGATGAAAAAGGTTTAAAGATACTTGAATATTTGCCTGAAGACGAATATCCATTTAATAATGAAATTCCTACTAAAGAAGAAATTAAAACTGTTGAAAAAATGGTAAAAGGATTCATGATTCAATAAAATACTCTAAATGAATGTTTTAAGTGAGTATATTTGTTATTTAATTTTTTGATAGAACACATGCTTTTCAATACAAGTTTAGGTTAATATTGTTGAGTATTGACCCAATAAGCGCAAGTGAATTTTTATGAAATAGATTAATGTCCATATGGAAGTACATACTAAAATAAAAAATTTCTTAAGTAAGTTTCTTTATCCATTAATTTATCAGATACTCCGAAAAATTGATTATTCAATATATAAATCGTAAAATTCTGAACTTGCGATATCTTCTAATATGCGTTTATAATAATCTTCAAATAATTTTCTTTCTTCTTTAATATATTCTGGACTAGATATGTCCTCATCTTGAGGATTTAATTCAAGAATCACTATAATGTTATCTATTTTAATTATAGAATCAACATAAGCAGATTCTTTATATTCTAACAATTTATTGTTGATAAGCGGTTCCCATTCCTTTGGGGAGTTTTCATCAACGAAACCTAATTTATAGGGATCCTCTTTGATAGTTTTTACATATTCTAACATAAATATCACCAGAGATGTCCAGTCTAACAGATCTCTGATATTCAATAAGAAGGTACATAAGAATTATATCCAATATAATGTTTTAAATTGGCTATGAAGCTGGAATAACCACATGCAGGGCATTTATGCTTCTTTTTGAATTTAATCTTTTCTAGACTTAATATCGTTATCAGGCCTTTTTTAGGGATATTATAAGTTGTTCCACATTTTTTACAGGTTACAGTCCAATTATCTATATCTACCATGATTGCACCTCTAAATTTTTATTTTATTATATTTCCACATCGTTTGAAAATAAATGGGGATAGAGTGTATATAGATCCCCGAGAGTTAGTTAGGAGGCGGATTTTTTTATATTTTTACACTCTTTGAATTTTTTTACTTAGTTAATGGTTTTTAATTTCTTAACTGTTGTATCTCACGTATTCTATTTAGTAAATAGTATTTAAGTAATTATTCCAGAGTTTTTCCCAAATTATTACAGATTACACCCAAATCTAATGTGCTAGCAAATATGGATTTAAATTTATTTAACTAGTGTGATTAATCTATTCACTGATTTATATTGTAATGCTTAAATTTTGTTTATTTTTAAATATTATACTCTTTAAAATAAAATTAAAGGATAATCTGGATAAAATCAATAAATTTAATTAATTCTCTTTATTTTATGAGTAGTGAACAATATAAAAGATAATGTAGAAACTGTGAGTATGTGGTTTAGCTTATTTTCATAGATTAAATGAATATTATAAAATATTAGCCACGGCAACAGTCCAGAGTACATTAAAAATTATAAAAAAAACATTAATAATATACAAATTCTGGATTTATAAAATATTTTTTAAATTATCATGGGGATATAATAACTTTTTTTCATCCATTTCTATAAGATTATCTTCATTAAGATATTTCAGTGAGTTATTAATTGCCTGAAGGCTGGATAATATGAGTAATGTAGGTAGACTAACTCTTGCCACTCCCAGTTTCCTTAAATCATTGATGGTAAAATTATCAATGTTATAACGCTGTCCTGCAGCGATACTAACTGGACCTTTAACTTCCTTGGTAATCTGTTTAACCTCATCCAGTGTTTCTGCATATGTTACAAATGCAAGATCAGATCCAGCTTCTAGATATTGATTAGCGCGATCTATTGCAATTTCTAATCCTTCAGACCGGTTATCAGTTGATTTTAAAGCATCGGTTCTACCATTTATTATGAAATCGTGGTAACCTTCTATTTCTGCTGTTTCTCTAGCCACCGTAATTTTTTGAACCATCAAATCTGCGTCTATAATAGATAGTTTACTTTTCCCATCAGGAATTTGATCCTCGATATTAAGTCCCGCAACTCCAGATTCAATATATCTTTCAACTGTGTCTATAACTACTTCAGGTCCACCAAAGCCATCTTCAGCATCTGCCATAACGGGAATATCCACTGATTCTGCGATTCTACGTGTTAATTCTATGTTTTCATCAAGAGTAACATCAATTTCACGCCTGTAACCTGCAGAAATTGAAAAACTGTATCCTGAACATTGAACAGCTTTAAATCCTGCATTTTCAATTAATTTTGCACTTATTGGGTCGTATGCATCTGGTACAATGAGTGTTTCGCCTGAATTTAGAAGTTCTTTAAGTGTTTTACTTTTCATAAAAATTCACCTTATTATTTAAAAATTTAATTTAATAACGACATTATAATAGAGATTTATCCTGCTCTGCAATGCAGAATCCACAGACCGCACCAGGATTATCTTTTTGATTTTCTTTTACGGGACATAAATAGGTTCCATTTTCATATTTGACTTTAAAGCCACCCGGAAATGGAGTACCTGGAGGATGGACTGCTTCTTCTAAAATAAAGGTAGTATAAAGCGATATTATTTTATATATCTTAAAAAAATTAGGATCAAATCCTTTACCAGCTTTTACTTGGGCCTCTTGTTCATTTAAAAGCTTTAATGCATCTTGAAGCTTTTCACGATCCACATGTACTTTATATTCTTCTTGATCATCCTTGAGAACTTTAAGTCTTGTGATAAATGCTTCAGTATATGATTTAAGATATTCTTTCCTGTAACTTCCCTGCACATATTTAGCATCTTCACTTAAAAAGATAGAAGCTTTCATTATATCCATTATACATATATTTGATGCTTCTATTTTTAAAATTGCCATTAATTCATCTTTATTTAACTTTTCAAGTGCATTTATATCTTTTAACATAAAAATCATTGTTTTAGTTATTTTTAAGCTAATCTGGACAAATATAAACATTTTTTATTACAAATTTCACTTATGATTTCTTTCAGAGCTTCTTTTTGTATTTATTATATTAAAAATGCTACATTTACTTCGTTTCTTCCTATTCTCTTCTACTGCTTTTTCAAATTCTTTTTCATGTTCTGGCGTTACTTGCATCCATATCCACAACTTTTTAGTTCTCGTCAACTAGAAATTTTACTATATTTTCAAATTTTAACCTATAATTCCCTACTGACGGATATTTTTAGATTTTCCCTGACAATCTGGACAAATATAAATATCTTTATTTGTTTTGAACACTTTATCGCAAACTTCACATATAGCTTCTTTAAAGCCATCTTTGTGTGGTTTTATACTTGCACAACATGAAAATGGTCCAATGTTGCGATTACCTTCCATCACTGGTTTATTTTCTTTATCAGTCATTTAAATTACCTGCAAAATTTATAAAGGGGATTTAACCACAGCAGTTTCCCCCACCTATACTAAGGCCTAAATTATTTAAAAATGCTACATATCCTTTATCCACGAGTTGAGCCTGATCTACAAGTCCATAAACTTCTATTTTTCCGGATGAAAGTAAATCTATGAATTTTGATGAAGTATCATCTTTTAATATTTGTGCAATATCTTTTTCATCGAGTATAAACAGTAAATCTGCAACAGGACTTTCTAATTTCTGCAGGCTCTTTAAATCTTTTATATTTGTCTTTAAACTGTTATTCTTTTTTTCTAAAAGCACTAATTTTTCTTTATTTTCTGTCATAGACACTGCAATGGTAGAGCCATCAGTTAAATCATCAAATAAAACAGCATTTTGCATAGCCCAATTATTCCATATTTCAACTTTAAATTTTTTACACTCAAAAAATCGAAGATTTTTTGGTGCCCCAAACGCATTTGGTGTTTGAAGGTTTTGTTTTTCCTTTAATTTAGCATTCATTTTGTCAAATTTATTTTTAACGTGTTCATAGCCCTTTTGGTAAAATGGACATCCTTCTATACAGTAAGTACAGCCCTGGCTGCATCCTATACAGTTTTTCTTTATGAGTTCAACTTCTTTACTACCGCAACAGGTTTCTTTTTCTATCAAAGCTTCGTAAGGGCATGCTTTAACGCATTTATTACATTTATCACAGTATTCAGGTATCCATTCATGTTCATTATCTTCTTTTACTGGTAAATTGGCGATACTAACAAATATTGCAGATACTTTAACTCTTGGACCAAGCTCTGGAGTTATTAATAAGCCGCTTTTTCCCATATAACCTAAACCTGCTTTTTGTCCAAGTGCCGAGAAATTGACAATTCCACCTTCTGGATGAGCAACTTCAGTTGCATATCCATTTTTTCTAAGATAATCAGAGAGCTTAGTAGTTAAAATAGCGGTTTTAACATATGCCGTATTATTAAGGTCCTGTGCATCTGTTCCTGGAGCAGTTTCAATGATATCCATACCCATTTCTACAGTTAAAACAATAGTAAATGGATATTGAATGAATTTATCCTTAATCATTAAGTCGGGAGTCATTTGAGTATATCCTACGCTACTAATACCTAAAGAACGTGCATAATCTTTAAATTCTTGTAGAAAACCATCATCAGCCGTGAATTTGGGCTTATCTGGATTTTCTACGCGTGATAAATCAGGTAATTCTATAGCTCCACAACAACCACCATCATTTTCTTGTGATTCTGTACTTTCTGCCCCGCAGCCGCATCCATTGTCTTCTTCAGGCTCTTGTACAGTTTCTTCACCACATCCACAGTTTTCAACTTCTTTTGAGGCATGTGGGTTGTTTACATTTGATTCATCTTCACATCCACATTCACAATCTTCAGGTTCATCTTGTGTTTCTGCAGGTGATTCATCGTCACAGCCGCAGCCACATCCATTATCTTCTCTTACCTTCTCTTTAATTTCTTTATCTAATTTATCGTCTTCACATCCACATTTATTATCATTCATGATTTTCCCCCATTTTATAAGTTTTACAATCGTTTATTCTTTAAAATATTTCCTTTGGAATATTAATGCCACGTTTACAAGGCTTATAAGTACTGGAACTTCAATCAATGGGCCAATAACTGCTGCAAATGCAACTCCAGATCCTATACCAAAAACTGCTACTGCAACCGCTATTGCAAGCTCAAAATTGTTACTTGCTGCTGTAAATGATATTGTAGTTGTTTTTGAGTAATCTGCCCCAATTCTGTGGCCTAAGTAAAATGTTATGAAAAACATTATTACAAAATAAAGGAGCAGTGGAATAGCAATACGAACAACATCTAAAGGTATTTGAACAATAAAGTTACCTTTTAAGCTAAACATCACTACTATAGTAAATAATAGTGCTATTAGTGTAATGGGGCTGATCTTAGGGATAAATTGATTTTGGTACCAATCTTTACCTTTTTTTCCGATTAAAATGAATCTTGTAGTTATTCCTGCTAAAAATGGAATTCCAAGATAAATAAACACACTCTGAGCTATTTGGCCTATACTAACATTTACAATACTTCCCTGTATTCCAAAGATTGGAAGAAGTACTGTAATGAATACATAAGCATAAACACTGTAAAATAATACCTGAAATACACTGTTGAATGCTACAAGGCCTGCTGCATATTCTGTATTTCCTCTTGCAAGTTCATTCCAAACTATAACCATTGCGATACAAGGTGCTATTCCAATTAAGATTAAACCAGTTACATATTCGGGATATGCACTTAAAAAGACTATTGCCAATATGAACATCAAGATAGGTGCTATAACCCAGTTCTGGAAAATAGCCAAACCTAATATTTTTTTATTTTTAAATACATCTCCCAATTCTTCATATTTTACTTTTGCAAGCGGAGGGTACATCATTAAGATTAATCCGATGGCTATGGGTATGCTTGTTGTTCCAACCGAAAATTTACTTATAAATGATTCTACTCCTGGAATGAAATATCCTAATGATACTCCTAAAACCATTGCCAGGAAAATCCATAGAGTTAAATATCTATCTAGAAAACTGAGTCTGGTAACTCCACAAAGTTGACTTGTAACCTGATCGGTAGTATTTTTACCCATAATCATCCTCTTTAGATTATTTTAAGTTTAATAAATACAAATAATCATTTAATGAATTATTTACATGAGAATTCTTTATCCATAAACCCACAGCATCCTTCCATCTCTTCAGATAAATCGCAGCATCCATCTTCAGGTATCATATAGGAATAGTACAAATCTTCAAGCCAGTCCTTTAATTCATCTCTTATTTTTATAAATAATTCTAATTTTTCTTCTTCTGCCCCTTCAAATGATGATGGATCTTCAAATGGTTGTTTATAGTATTTTTTACCCCCGACAAAGAAAGGACATGCATTATATGGGTTTCCACAAACTGTTATAACATAATCAAATTCATGACCCTCAAATTCCTTTAAGCTTTTAGATCTATGACTTGAGATATCAATTCCAATTTCTTCCATACATCTTATTGCCAGTGGATCTACTTCCTGCGGATCGCTCCCAGCACTAAAAACATCGAAATCATCACCATGTAAATGCCTGAACAGCCCCTCTGCCATTTGAGAACGGGCTGCATTATGTATACACATAAATAAAACTCTTTCTTTAGCCATTTAAACCACCTTTTAGATGTTTTTCCCATTTGAACAGTTAATCAATCCTATACAATTCATAAGCGTTGGTTGAGGAATGAAGGTTAACGCTGATTTTTTGTATTTTCCCGCCCTTAAACATCTGATAAGTTATTTAGTTTGTTAAATTCACATTTTTTAGTCTATAAGTTCACTAATTTTCTTTTTCATTACTAAAGCACACTTTTCCCCATTTTTATCAAGTCTAACAGGGTCAGTAGGTTTTAAATTTTCTGAATTTAATTCTTCCTGGGCATTAATAATTTTTGCAACCTTAACTCCTTTCTGTTCAAGTATTTTATCAACACAAGAACCTTCACACCCATTAACAGCAATAATTGGATATTTTCTTATTAATTGTTTGAAACCTTCCCTGTCTGCAGAAGTAGCACCCATACAAATAGATATGAGGTCATCACGTTCTTTAACAGTATCAACACTTGCAACTCTTGTAATTAGCCCGTAAGGGCTCATTCCACTACATGGAGCTAAAGCATATTTCTTTTCATTTATCATTTAATCACCTAAATTAACTCTATTAATCCTTTAACCACATTTGCAATTTTAGGGTCTGTAAGACTATAATGTATCCATACGCCTTCTTTACGTCCCCTAATGAAACCCAAATTTTTTAAAATATTCAAATGATGGGATACACTTGACTGCGGTTTATCCAATGCACACATTATCTCACAAACACATAATTCACCATCTGAAAGTAAATACAATATTTTAAGCCGAGTTGCATCTGATAAAGCTTTAAGTTTACCAGAATATTTTTCAAAATAGTCATCTGATGGTAATGACTCCATAAGTTCATCTATTCTTTTTATTTGATCTTCATTAGGCCTACCATCGCCCGAAACTTGACAAGTTTTCATAAAACCTCCTCTATTCCAATAATTCAGTTAATAAAACATTTCATGCTTAAAATTTTACTCACTGATTATAAATCAATATATTTACATATGTCGATATATTGATTGATGTGGGAAATAGTATATAAACTTAACTTAAAAATTGAAAAAAAATTAAACCTTATAAATAGATTTAAAGTAAAAAAAAGTTTAATAAAGGATATTTTCTATAATTTAGTTTATTTACAGAAGCTTAACATCTCTTCAACATCATAAAATATATTGCAGAAGAATTCACATGATTTTTTTAGCTCTTTTTCACCTTTTGGTGTTAATGAATAGTATTTGTTCTCATCAACAGTGATTAGCTCATTATTTTTTAATTCATTAAGTGGAGGATAGAGCGTTCCAGAACTGGGCCTTTTGCCTCTCCTTTTACCTAATTCCTTACTGATTTCTGACCCTTTCATGCTCTTTTTGTTTAGGATCCACAGTATCAGATATGTTAGGTATCCCTTTGGTTTGCAGCATTCCATGAAATATTGTTGGATATCCAACTATATTTTATTTTCTGTCGCATTATCAATATCGCATAACCGACACTTTTATATATAAAGTGTCGCATAACCGACATTAACAAAAAATTGGAGAATAAAATTATGAAAGAAAAAGCATGCAAAACAGGACAATTTGAAAAAGTAAACTTTAAGGGAGGCATATAATGAGTTTTCTAGAAAATGTGAAGTCTAAATATACTGCTAAACGAATGAATAACATTAAACAATTATATAGAAGTGTAAATAATGAAAAAGGGGCAATTAAATCAAATTCTTCCTCTCCAGAAATATTCGCAGTTAATAAGAAAACATCACTCCGAGCTCTTCCTACAATGTTATCTATAGGAAAAAACATTGAATATAATTTTAAATCCTTAGGAAATAACCCTGTTATTCCTAAAACAACAGCATCAGATGAGTTTATTAAAAAATTTGAAAATTATGCTAAATCGATGGGAATTGTAAGTGTAGGATACGCTAAGATTCTTCCAGAATTAATATTTAAAGATAATGCAGTTCTATATGAAAATGTAATTGTACTAACTAAAGAAATAGATAAGAATCAGGTAGATAACGAACTTCCAAGAAAAGCAGAAACAGATCTCAAGCTTTACGATAAACTTGGTAAAATAACAAATGAACTTGCGGACTACCTTAGAGAAAATGGATTTGGTGCACATGCAAGTCATCCTGCTATTGGATCAGTTACATATCCAACACTTGCACAACAAGCAGGAATAGGTTATAGGGGCAAAAGTAATCTTCTAATAACTCAGGAACTAGGTCCAAGACAAAAAATTTCTGCCATATTCACAAGTATCAATAATTTACCATTAAAAGAGGATAACGAACATTCATGGATATCAGACTACTGTAATACTTGTGGAAAATGCATTAAAAAATGTCCAGAGAATGCTATCGTAGAAATAGAATCTGATGGATCTAAATCAAGCAAATTTGTACCAGAATTATGCAGAGGATGCTATGAAAGCTGCACTATATGCATGAAAGACTGCCCATTTAATAATAGAGATTATGATAGAATTAAATCAAGATTCGAGAAAATAACAAGAAAATAAAAACGATTAAATATTTTCTATTTCAATTTTTTGAATTTATTCAAAATGTATTTCCATAAAAAATAACTTGATTATTGGTCGAAGAAGGTATAATTTATTCTTCATTAACTTTTTCAGCTTAAGTAGAATTACTTAAGCTCCGGGACACTTAAGGCTTCGTTTCCAGTGAATATAGACTTATTTATTTTAATGATTGAATTAGTAAAAAAAATAAGATAGTAAATGCTATTCTTTTTCTGTAAATAATTTAATAGATGTGAATATTAGTAACGCGCCTAATATAATTTTTAGCAGCTCTGAAGGAGCGTATATGACTAAGAATGCACCTATTGAAGCACCTATAATAGAAGCTATACCCATTGGCACAACTAAAGAGCTGAGTTCGGACTTGTCAGTATACATTTTATTTTTAGTATGTCTTGTAATTCCAACCAGCATAGTAGGTAAACTAATGATTAAGCTCATTGTTCCTGCCAATTTAACATCTATTCCAAAAAGTAGAATTAATATCGGAATTATAACTTCTCCACCAGCAACTCCTAAAAGGCTACTGATGATTCCAATAAGTATTCCACAGAATACAGCTACAATAAGTTCTATATATAGACTGCCAAACATTATTCCCATTGAACCAGAGGTAATAAAGCTTTCACTAATAAGGAGTAATCCCATAATCAAAAGCAATGTTAACAAGACTTTTTTAAACAAAACATCGGATACTTTAGTTAACATTCCTATTCCCCAGTAAGCACCTGTAGTAGAGCCTACGATGATTGCAACCATTAGCAATACTTGGGGAACAATAATAGAGATATTGAAATTGCAGGATCTAAAATATATTGCCGATGAAACTGTGATTAAACTTATTAACATATTTAATGCCACTGCTTTCTTAGCAGTTTTATTAAATGTCTTTAATAAGAAAGGAAGCCTAAATTCAGCTCCGCCCAAACCTATTAATCCACCTAAACAGCCAATAGGTCCACCTATAGCAAATGATAAAATGGATGTTTTTTTATTACTCATTTTTAAACCTACAGATAAAAATCGTACTTTTAACCGAGTTATATATAATTTGCAATATATATCTTTTTCTTCCTATTCATTGGTAGGTAGTTACTGATGTTTTTGTTTAAATAAATAGTATTTATCATTACTTTTCAAATATTTACAAAATCTGAGATTTTGTAACATGTAAAAAATTTTCAATTTTTTACGGTTGCAAAACGAAGTTTTGCAAACAGCGAAAAACTTTCAAAATCCTCAAAAAATTCTATGAATTTTTTGGGACTGTCAAACGCTTCGCGTTTGAGCATTGGAAATCAAAGATTTCCAAAGGTTAGAAAATACTTTGTATTTTCTAAAATTCGTAGAATTTTGAATGCACAAAACCTTTGGTTTTGTAAGCTTTGTTTTTCGCATGTTGCCAAAATTGAAAATTTTGACACAGCAAAAAACCTATGGTTTTTTGTATGTTTTATTCAATAATCTTAAAAAATAATTGAAATAATTTAATTAAACTATGATAAAAGCAGTTTCAAATTTATGGGGTAATCTCAACTAAAACTAAATATATGCACCTCATAGAAGCAATTCAATGATCACAACTTGAGTTTTTTGACTCACAAGTTTGAAATGCGGAACTTTTAGGGAAAGCTGAAATTTCGAGTAAAATATAGAAATAATAAAATAATTAAAAAATATTATATCCTATTAGATACATACTTTTCTTGACTCGAGTATGAGGTGAAATAAAATGAAATTTGACCCCAAAAAAATGTTAGATGACACATTAGATCAAATGAGCCAAAGTAATAAGGGATATGATGACAGGCGTAGGGATTATGGGCGCGAAGGTGATGTGGATGATTTAATCTACAGCATATCCAGAGACGTAGAGGAAATCAGAATAAAAAATAGAGAATTAAATGACCGTATTGGTGATTTAGATAGGAAATTCAGTCGTTTAAAAGAGTTAATGAGAAATAAAAGATACTGATTTAAAAAAATCTACTATTTTTTACTTAGTTAATGAATCTAGAATATGGTCCTGAAGAATAGCCTCTAGAGAGAGTGAATGAGTTTATGTTTAGAAAGAGAATAAATGTGATTCTTAAAGGGCTTTCTGGGAGTATTGCCCTCAAAAAAGCACGGTTATTCTATTGTGGTACTATTACTTCATTAAAATGTACATTTAAAGTAAATTCAAAAAAAAAGACCATTAAAATATTATAAATCAAGGGTTAAAATTAAGTGTAGGGAACATGAATATAATCCACATTTATCTCTATTTTTATTTAAACTATGAAATAGTCGCAATGCAAAATTAGATAGATATTTTTAAAATACAATTTTAAATTCTTCTTGTCATTTATGAGTGTGCCAGTTATATACTAATTAATTCGTGAATATTTGTTAAGAGTAGTTACAGTTAGTTCCAAATGGAACATACTGCAACTGCTCTTTCAAAAAATAGGGGATAAGTTCATGGATCACTGGGTAAAATGTCCTGAACTTAGGTGGTTCATATGCCGTCGAATCACCTGAGCCATAGAATCATTAATAATGATCTTAACTCAGCTCAATATTGTCTCATAATACTTTAAAAACATTTACATACATGATTAATCATTAACAAATGGAGAAGTATAAAGTAATTACAGTTACATTTCGATTTTTTTTATCAAATGAATTTAATCGAAAGATTATACTGGATTCTATGGATAGTTCTTTACGAAATTTAGTTAATATAATCTATAACCACTAAAAGAACAAAAATTCCAACTAAAAATAGAAACGAAATAATGGCTGCGCTGTAAAATCAGGGATATTTTCAGGATTGCTCTTTTTTCTGTATGGACATAAAATTTATGAATATAAGTATTAATCCGTATATTGTCCTGCTAAAGTTTCTAATACTTATTACCCTACTGTTAATGTTCGTAATCGTTTTTTCAAATAAGCCATTAAAAACTAACATATATGAATTTTCAATAAAATCTATCTATTAATAAATTTAATTCAAAAGGGGATAGCTGGACATTAAATAAAAGCATTTAATGTCCAAGGAAAAAGTTGAATTGCTAATTTAATACTAATTTTTTACTTATTTATAGTTTCATTTTTGCGTTTATGTGCTTTTGTGCATAGTTGATAGATAATCATATTTTGCCTGTTTTAATATATTGATCAGTGTGTGAGATTTAATTTGCACGTCAATTGCAGTGATATGGTTATTTCATTGTTACACATTAGTTCATGGCGCTCTCTAGCTGAGTTTGTGACATTATAATCTCTAAAAATTGTTTTTTTTAGCAGGATTGAAAATAGGTATTAATTTTGGATAGGCAGTGCAGTAAAATTTAAATATTAATTTAAAGCATTTACTTGATACTACATTTATATTATAGTAAGCACTAACTTATTAAATATGAATATAGAAGAAGATCCTCATGTTAAACTATTTTTCCAGTTTAGAAATATTAAACAAAATACTAAAAGAAATTACTTATCAGCTTTAGCAAGTTACTGTAAATATGTTAATTTAACACCTACTGAACTAATAGAAGAGGCTGAAAAGGAACAGGATGAACCTATAAAAATGAAGAATCGTAAAATTAAGAAATATTTAACTTCATATCCTCAGTATCTATTGAAAGAAGGAATAAAACCTTCAACTGTAAGAACAAAAATTGCATCCATTAAAACGTTCTATCGAGAGTTTGACATAATATTACCAAATAAAAGAATGAAATTACCGCAAAATCAGACTTTAGTAACCAGTGAGGATATATTGACAAAAGAAAAAATACAACGTGCCTTGAAGTTTTGTAATTTAAAATATAGGGCAATAATATTATTAATGACTAGTTCTGGTATGGGTTCTGCTGAATTAAGAAATTTAAAATATCAAGATTTCTTAGATGCTTTAGAAATAGATAATTTTAAGCCAGTTAACGAATTAAGAGATTATACTCATAATGTTATTGGTACTTGGAGAATAACAAGGATAAAAACTCAAAAACAGTATGTTACATTCTCATCTCCAGAAAGTAATAGAGCTATTATTGATTATTTATTGGAACTTCAAAATAAAGGAAATTTAATAAAATCATCTGATCCATTGTTCATTGGAGATCCAATAAGAAAAAGTGAAAAAAACAGACATGATCTTAAATTATCATTAGGAAGCATGCCTGATTATTTTAAAAAGATTAATAACCGTGCAGAACTTGGAAAATTAAATGATCATATCCTTTTGCATGCACATGCATTGAGAGAATATTTTGGAACTACATTGGAAGCTACAAGAATGCCCCATCTCACAATCCGTAGACTTATGGGTCATTCTGTTGATAAAACAACTAGTGCTTATTTTAAGATTGATGTTGAATCAATGAAACG
Source organism: Methanobacteriota archaeon (assembly GCA_023409695.1). Lineage (GTDB taxonomy): Archaea > Methanobacteriota > Methanobacteria > Methanobacteriales > Methanobacteriaceae > Methanobacterium_D. Next base: position 16,101 of record JAEYQZ010000015.1, read on the forward strand.
TGAATATTTCCGTATTTTACCTTATCTATGCCTTGGGAATCTAGAAACTGTGACAATTGAGAGTCCTGAGTATGAAAAATTAAAAGAAGGGTATGAAAGAGATTTTAAAGCTAAAGATGACGAAATTAGAAAGTTAAAAGCTGAAAAAGATGAAGAAATTAAACTCCTTAAAGAAGAAAATAAACTAACACGGAAATTAGTCGAAGATTTGATTAAAGATTTGAAAATGAAAGAATAATTTGATAGATTTTGTGGGCCCATAGGCATGACCTGATGTTCAACCTACTGTTAAACAAATAATTAAACAGTAGGTGATAAAAATATCAAAATCAATTGTCAAAAAACAGCCCATATTTGCAGTGCGAATCAAGACAGATAAACCTAAGATAGATTGGAGTAAGTTTGTTGAGGCAAAAAAGGAAGTTGAATATGTTACATCGGGTTCCTTACTTGAACAGGCTTTATACGAATTCATGGAACGTGAAGGATGGGATTTTGAAAATGAAAAATTTATAGATTTTGACGATGACGATGAAATAGATTTAAAGCTTAAACCCAAGCACACACACATCGATCAAACATCTATTGGAAAGTCAGTAAATCTTCTAGGAAAGCGAGAACCTGAGATCCAAGAATCAAAACAAAAACCACAATATACTCCAGAAGAGATTGAAGAAAATGCTATACGTGCATCAAGTGTAGATGCAGAACAAACATTGTTTTTAAAAGTTAAAAATGCCTCTAATGAACAGTTATACACGTATGCATTTTGCAAAGTCTTTGAAAACATGCCAGAAGTACATTATGAACAGATTGAACAATTATCAATCCCTTTTTTTAAATCCAAAGATGAAAGAGCGATTAAGAATAAACCAAATATCTTAATTGCTAATCAGTGCATTGTTAGAACTAATAGAAACAATTACAAAATTATTTCTACAGGAATACAACGTTATATTACAGAAAATAGCTATTTAGAAGAAATTTTAAAAGAAAAAGTTAATTTGGATTTTTTGGAAGCCCTAAAACCATGAAATCCAAATATTTTTATCTTTTTTCAAATATTTAAATGTAATGATGATATACAATATCTTTATATAGTGTTAATTTAATACATCTAAGAACAACTTTTAGATCAAATGTTTATATTATTAACTTAAGATAATCATTCATGACTGATGAAAAGGAATACGAAGATGTGCCAAATTATGTTATAGTTCAATGGGAAGGCGAGAATCCGCCACGAGTACGTATGCCTCCAAAATGGTTAAAAAAGATCAGAGCTAAACGGCATGATACTTTCAAAGTAAGTTTTGAGCTATTACACAGGCATGAAAGTGAAGAATGATTAATTTCATAATTTAGATAATATTTGTTGCTTATTCTCTATTTGACATTGTATATTTGATTAAATAGATTTAATTAACCTAGTCTATGATTTACATTTTAAAGCTTTATTTTCAACTTATCAGATTTTTAGTCCCATAGCCATTATTAAGATAAAATTTAATGATAATCTTGAAGGGTAAAATCAATAAGTTTATTCATCTCCTTTTCAACATTATCAGTCTATTTTTACCCTTCATTATAGTGAAATCACTGTAAAAAAGGTCAAATAGACATCATAACTTAATTCTATGAATTTTCTAAACAAATCAACTTTTATACTTTTCAAATGTTCTCGCTTTAATTGAAAATCATTATGCTAATAAAAAGATTAAATCGAAATATATTTGATAAAAATAGTTATAAATATGGCTGCATAGTTTTAAGAAGACATGAAATGCGATGATTAGCCGTAATTTAAAAAAAAATAAGTTAAGCAGAGGTTTTTTCTACTTCATTAAGGAAATAGATTTCTTCTTCTGCAACTCCTCCTTTTTGTGGTATTTTTTTACTAATTTGAGGTTCATAAAAATTCTTTGCACTGTTTAAATCATCCCATTTTAGTAAAATCATAACTAAATTAGGGTTTTCTGCATCACGGAATATAGTAGCACCTTTAGACCCTTTGGATTTTCGTTCTTCAATGAATTTATCAAACATGGATTTCCATTTGTCGTAATTTTCGACTTTAATTTTAACAAGTACATCTGCCATATTTCATCACCTTATTATTATAATATGGTGCTATTTGGTTAATATAATTAAATTATCTATTTAAACTGTTTTTTAGTAGAATATCTGTTTTATACATAACGAATAAATATAAAAAAATGTAAAACTACTAAAAAATGAAATAATTGGAGAATGATATTAAATGCCAGAAAATATTCCAGAAAAAGGTGCAGTAATTCAAAAAGACATGGAAACATATGCAATAATTCCTTATATTCCTGGAGGTCTCGTTGATCCTGCTACATTAATAAAAATAGCAAATATTGCCGAAAAATATAATGCTAAAACACTTAAAGTAACTTCTAATCAGCGTATTGCTATTATGGGAATTAAATATGGGGACATAGATAAAATTTGGAAAGATCTTGACATGAAACCTGGCGGATTCATAGGTAAAAAAGTCAGGTCTGCTAAATTCTGTCCTGGAACTAATTATTGTAAAAAAGGTGAACAAGACGCTGTTAAAATAGGAATGGAAATTGATGAAAATTTTCAGGGAATGGAACTACCTAACAAAATAAAGATAGGTGTCTCAGGTTGTAAAAATTCATGTGCAGAATCGGCTGTTAAAGATATTGGTCTTATTGGAACTAAAAAAGGATGGAATCTACTTGTTGGAGGGACTTGTGGAATAAAACCGATGATAGGACAGATACTTGCCAAAAATTTATCAGATGAAGAGGTTTTGGCTATTATAGCAAAAATTATAGGATATTATAAGGAAAATGAAGAAAATAAGCGTTTAGGCAGGTTCATAAATAAAATGGGGTTCGAAAAATTCAAAGCAGATATTATCTGATTTTTATTTTAAATTTAAAATATTGGTATTTTTATAACAAAAAAGATTTATAATTGTTTTACATATAACGAATGAATATAGAAAAAACGGGGGTATAGAAAAATGAATAATGAATCATTAGACATGTTCTGTTATCAATGTTCCCAAACTGCAAGAGGAACTGGATGTACTGTAAGAGGAGTATGTGGAAAACAACCAACTGTTGCAAGACTTCAAGACAACCTACTATTTGCAATTAAAGGTATATCAGCTTATCTTTACCATGCAAGAGAATTAGGATATACCGACCCTGAAATAGACGGATTCTTAGAAAGAGGATTCTATTCAACACTAACAAACGTAAATCAAGACGCAAACGAATTTGTAAAACTGGCAGTTGAAGCCGGAAACATGAACATAAAAACAATGCAGCTTTTAAAAAAGGCACATATCGAAACATTTGGCGAGCCAGAACCAACAGAAGTAAGTACTGGAACCAAAAAAGGCCATGCCATAGTAGCAACCGGACACAGTCTAAAAGCATTATATGAACTACTTAAACAGACAGAAGGAACTGGAATTAACGTCTACACTCATTCAGAGCTTCTTCCTGCACATGGATACCCCGAATTTAAAAAATTCGACCATCTCGTCGGCCAGCTGGGTGGCCCCTGGTTTGATCAAAGAACAACATTTACAAAGTATCCTGTCGCAGCCCTTGCCACATCAAACTGCGCTCTAATACCAACAGATGCTTACAGGGAAAGAATGTTCACATCAGGAGTTGCACAGTTACCTGGAGTCCAACATATAGAAGGTTATGATTTTACTCCTATAATTGAAAAAGCAAAGTCCTTAACTGAACTCGAAGAAGAACCTGGAGAAAAAGTATTCACAACCGGATTTGGCGCTTCTACAGTCCTTGCACTAGCACCAAAAATTAAAGAATTAGTGGAAGCCGGAAAAATAAGAAGATTCTTCGTTGTAGGTGGATGCGATTCACCATTACCAAAAGCCAGTTATTACAGAGAATTTGTCAAAAATTTACCTGAAGACACAGTCGTATTAACATTAGCATGTGGTAAATACAGATTCAATGACCTTGTACTTGGAGATATTGAAGGAATCCCAAGATTAATAGACTTAGGGCAATGTAACGACGCAATAGTCGGAATTGATATAGTAACAGCATTATCTGAATTATTCGGCCTTGAAATAAACGAACTCCCTTTAACATTTGTTTTAAGCTGGATGGAACAAAAAGCAGCAGCTATACTCTGGAGCTTACTTGCACTTGGAATTAAAGGCATTTACCTCGGTCCAATTGTACCTGCATGGATAAACGAAGACATTCTAAATGTTCTAGTTGAGAACTATGATATAAAGACATTGGGAGATCCAGTAGACGATATAAAAACAATATTGGGATAATATCCCTTATTTTTATTTATTTTCAGGAGGATCTGAATTATAAATGAACTCCTTTCAAACGTTTTAAATACAATATTATAATTGGTGCTTTTGAAGTATGATTAATAAGAGTGGTTTTAAATTAAATAGAGTAATCTCACCTGAAACCAAATACGTGTACCTTATGGGTGCAATCGGAGAAGCTGAATTTAGATTTTCGCTGGCGAGTTTGAAAGGTAGTGTAGGATAATAAGAGCAACAGGATCTCCGTTGTATCTATTGATGGCTTCTTTTTTATGAAATTAATTTAACAGATTATTTAAGGAGCTCCTGGCGGAAATATGCCCTGAAAATAGAAATTTTCGTGGAAAATTAGTTAGATTTTGTATATTTGCAGACCTAAATATTGATTTTATTTTAATTATATTACTTATAAAAATTTTTTTATTATATAATTAAGATAGTTGTACTGGTGGAGGTGAAAAATATGAAGAAGCTATTGGGAATGCTTCTGCTTGTTTTTGTGATTGCTATAGGATTCTCTGGAGTAGTATCGGCAGCAGATTCTCAAAGTCATGGAAAATCCATGAAAAAACACCATAAATATACAGATCAACATTTTATTGAAAATATGGTTCCTCATCATCAGGCTGCAGTGAACA
>JAEYQZ010000090.1 GCA_023409695.1 Methanobacteriota archaeon
CAGGAGCCATTACGTACAATTGCCAGTTTTACACAATTACTGGAACGTAGATATAAGGGTAAGTTTGATAAAGATGCTGATGAGTTTATGAATTTTATTGTGGATGCTGCAATTCGAATGAGAAAGATGATTCAAGATTTACTTGAATATTCAAGAGTAACTACAAAAGGAGAGGAATTTAAGGAGGTTAATAGTGGAGATATTCTTAAACAGGTCTTAAATAGTTTAAAAATTATAATTGATGAAAATAATGCTAAAATTACATATGATTCTCTTCCAGTTATATTTGCTGATGAAGCTCAAATTGGAAGGGTTTTCCAGAATCTCATAAGTAATGCCATTAAATATAAAAAACCTGATGTACCTCTCAAAATTCATGTTTCAGCTGTCCAGGACGATGAAAATAAGGAACATATCTTTAGCATATCTGATAATGGTATTGGAATTGAAGAGCAATATTTTGATAGAATCTTTAATATATTCCAGCGTTTACACACTAGAGAAGAGCAAGAGGGAACTGGTATCGGGTTATCAGTTGTTAAAAGAATTATTGAACGCCATGGGGGGCGAATTTGGGTTGAATCAAAATTAGGTAAAGGATCCAAGTTTTACTTCACTATCCCTCTCAAATTTACTGAAATATGATAATACTCAAGTCTATATCCCTATTTGATTAAAATTGCTTGAAATATTAAATATTGGTTTGTACCAGCATAGGAGAATATATAAATGGAAAAAAATAGTAAATCTGCTATTACAGACCCGTTTAAAATATTTGATATCATGCTTGAAGGTGTGTCAGTTTATAAACTAATTTTTAATGATAAGGGCGAAGTGATTGATGGTATTCTGGAATATATGAACCCTGCAACTGTTGAAACCATGGGCATAAATCATGAAGATGCCATTGGTAAAAGTGCAATAGAAGTATTTGGTTTAGATTTTATACTGCCTCATCTTAAAGCTATTCATGAATTACATTCAAAAGGACAAAGGAACCCATTTGAAGTTTATTATCCACCTACAGATAAATATTTTCTTGTTTCAGGTTTTGATATGCAAGATAACCTTTTTGCAGTGCTCAGAGTAGATTTAACAGAACACAGGAAAACTGAGGAACATTTAAGGGAATCACAGGAACTATATAAAGCTATATTTGAAAATAGCCAAGAAGCTATATTTCTTACAGTACCCGATGGCACTATTTTAGATGCCAATCCTGCAGCAGAAAAAATGCTCGGTTATAACAAAGAAAAAATCCGTAGATTAGGTAGAGATGGGATTATAGATATAACAGATCCACGATTACCTGGAATGCTTAAAGAAAGGGAACGTACAGGTAAGCTCGAAGGCGAACTTAGATATATAAGAAGTGATGGGTCAAAATTTGATGGTGAACTTTCATCAAGGATATTTAAAGACCGTAATGGAAATGAGAGAACAGTGATAATTATAAGGGATATAAGCAAGCGTAAAAAAGCTGAAGAAAAACTAAAAAAAGCAAATGAAGATTTAAATCAAGAACGTATTCGTCTTCAAACTATTATTGAAAGTATGCCTGTCGGTGTTTTCATGGGAGATGAAAATGGTAAGGGTTTATTTGTTAATAAGATGTTTTATAAAATTTTGGGAACAGATGCACCAATACCTAGAAGTATAAATGAGTATCGTGAGTATAAAGGATGGTTTACTGAAACTGGTAAATTAGTCAAAACTGAGGAATGGCCTGGTTCACAAGCATTAAACGGTAAAAAAACCAGTTATGCTGTTGATGTTCAACGATTTGATGGTAAAATAGCCACTGTAATTGCTTCAGGAGTTCCTATAACTAATACTAAAGGCCAAATAATGGGCAGTCTAGTTGTTTTCCAGGATATCACTGGTAGGAGGAAAATGGAAAAAGAATTAAGGGAAGCACGTGAAAATCTTGAGGGGCAGGTCGAAGAACGAACAACAGAATTACAGGAAGCTTATGAATCTGTAAAAGAAAGTGAAATTAAGTTCCGTGAGTTATTCAATAAAGCACTTGATATGATAACCTTATCTGAAAGTCAGGAAAATGGGTCACTTGGTAATTTCATTGAAGTAAATGATGCTACAATTAACATAATGGGTTACACGCGAGAAGAGTTTATAAATAAGACTCCTTTAGATTTTTTTGCTCCAGATAATCAAAAAGAAGTACCTAAAATCATGACAGAACTTCAAAAAAAAGGACATACTACATTCGAATCGATTAGTATAACTAAAGATGGAAAACAAATACCTGTAGAGGTTAATGTACATATGTTCCAACTCGGAGAAAAACTAGTAGGCCTTGCAATTGCTCGTGATATTACAGAACGTAAAAAATCAGAACAACAATTAAAAGAGACCATAACTGAATTAAAACGATCTAATAAAGAATTGCAAAGCTTTGCATATATTACAAGCCATGATCTCCAAGAACCACTTAGAACTATTGCCAGTTTTGCTCAACTCATTGAAAGGCGTTATAAAGGCAGATTGGACAGCGATGCGGATGAATTCATAGAATTCATGGTTGATGGGGCTTCTAGAATGAAAGAAATGATTCTTAGTTTGCTTGACTACTCTCGCGTTGGAACAAAAGGAAGTGAATTTATAGAATTTGAATCTGAAACTGCTTTGAATTATGCTTTAAGTAACTTAGGATCCACAATTGAAGAAGTTAATGCTGAAATTACTTATGATCCGCTTCCAGTGATTTTTGCAGATAAGGACCAGATTATAAGTGTATTTCAAAATCTGATAGGAAATGGAATAAAATTTCGCAGAGAAGGAATACCGCCTAAAATTCATGTTTCTGCGCAAAAAAATGGTAATGAGTACATTTTTTCAGTTAGTGATAATGGAATCGGATTAGAAGAACAGTACAGTGATAAAATATTTGAAGTTTTTAAAAGATTACATGCAATTGGAGAATATCGAGGTGCGGGAATAGGTTTAGCTATTGTTAAAAGAATTATAGATCGCCATAGGGGACGAATTTGGGTAAAGTCAAAGCTGGGTAAGGGTTCTACATTTTACTTTACCCTACCTAAAAATGGTTGAAAATTACTAATAATCTACTTAAATTTCTGGAAATCAATTTTTTAAGATTAGACAATACTTCTCCTTTTTAAATATAACCAATATGAAGTCAGCAAAAATCTGCTAATTATAATGGATATATCAAAATAGGGAATTTTAAAGTAAAATAGTATAAATATAGAAAAGATAAAGTAAAAATCATTAAGATTACATGTTCATACAAACTTTCAGGTTCTCTTTGGATTCTTCTTTTAGTTTAGAGTCTTTTTCATTCTGCATGACTTCATCTAAAGCAAAATCAAACATTTCAAAGATTATCTTATTTAATCTACGGCCTTTTTCAGTTAAATAGTACTCTGTCTGAGTAGAGCTTACTGCTCTTTTTTTAATTATACCTTTACTCTCTAATTCTTTTAGCCGTTCGGCGAGAACTTTACTGCTTAATGTAGGATGGCTTTCTAAAAAGTCCTTAAAATGTTTACAGTCACAGAATAACCCTTTAATTATCTTGATATTCCATTTTTTTCTAAGATAGTCGAATGTTTCATCAATAGTTTGATATACTTCATTAAAATAATAATCATCTTGCCCCATGCTAATTTCTCCTTACTTACCCTTTGGTAATTACTTATCTGTTAGAAAAATTACTTTAAGTTAGTTTAATACTTCTTATATATGGTTTATTTATGATTTGTTTACATTTATAAATAAATCTTGAGATGTTTGGGAAAAGATTGAAAATCATAGATTTTTCCAGATAATGCGCATTTTACTAATTTAAATTAAAGATTTATCAAAAAAAAATTTTTATAAGGAGGAATATCCCTGTTATACAGAGATTTTGGAAAAACAAAGGAAAAAGTTTCACTTTTGGGGTTTGGTTGCATGCGGCTTCCTGTAATTGGGGAGGATATAACTAATATTGATGAAGAAAATGCTATAAATATGCTTCGTTATGCCATTGATCAGGGGGTAAACGTCATTGACACTGCATACCCTTATCATGGCCTTAGTATGGATCATGGAGGCGAAAGCGAACCTTTTCTAGCGAAAGCATTAAAAGATGGATACAGAGAAAATGTTAAAATAGCTACGAAACTCCCAAGTTGGGCAATAAAAACCAGAGAAGATATGGATAAATTCCTAAATGAACAGTTAAAACGTTTGGAAACAGATTATATTGATTTTTATATGGTTCATGGTATTAACAGGTTATACTGGGAAAATTTGAAAGAATTGGGCTTTGAAGAGTTTTTGGATGGGGCTATTGCTGATGGAAGGATAAAACATGCAGGATTTTCATTCCACCACCGGCTTGATCTCTTTAAAGAGGTAGTTGACCACTACGACTGGTCTTTCTGTTTAATCCAGTATAATTATCTGGATGATGATTACCAAGCAGGGACAGAAGGCTTAGAATATGCATATAAGAAAGGTTTGGGTATAGCAGTTATGGAGCCTTTAAGAGGAGGACAGCTAGCTGTGGATATTCCACAAGAAGTTCAAGAGGTATTTGAAGGGTCAGATGTGAAGAGATCTCCTGCAGAGTGGGCTTTAAGATGGGTTTGGAACCACCCTGAAGTATCGGTGGTTTTAAGCGGTATGAGTACCATGGACCAGCTTAAAGAGAATTTAAAAATTGCAGAAGAAGCTCAGTCGAATACATTGACAGATGCAGAGCTAGACATTACAGATCAGGCCAAATCGATTTTTGAAGAAAAACTGCAGATTAACTGCACCAGCTGCGGTTATTGCTTACCGTGTCCTTCTGGTGTAAATATCCCTGAAAATTTTTCAAAATATAATGATTACTTCCTGTTTGGCAGTCCAGAGACAAAGGAAGAATACCAATTTCATTATAACGCGCTCATAATGGAAAATGAACGATCATCTGCATGTATTGAATGTGGAGTTTGTGAAGAACATTGTCCACAGAATATCGGGATAATTCAAGAATTAAAAAAGGTTAAAGAGTTATATGGATGAACTAAATTTCATTTAAATATAATTAAAAGAATTTAAAAAAAATAAAATATTAAAAATAGGCTCAGAGTTAGTTCTAAGTCTAAAATATTATTTTTATTATAAAATGGAGGATTTAACATGAGTAAAAAAGTATTGGTAATATCAAGTAGTCCAAGAAAGGGTGGAAACTCCGATATTTTGTGCGACCAGTTTATACTTGGAGCAGAAGAAGCAGGTAATAAAGCAGAGAAAATTTTCTTAGGGGACAAAGAGATTAATTATTGTATAGCCTGCGATACTTGTAAGAGAAATGGAGGCATCTGTGATCATGATGATGATATGGCTGAAGTCCGGGAAAAGATGATTGCAGCTGATGTGATTGTTATGGCAACACCTGTTTACTTTTATAGTATGGCCGCACAGATGAAAACGCTGATTGACAGAACATATTTGGGGTATACTGAAATCAGCAATAAGGATTTTTATTTCATTACCACTGCTGCAGTCACAAGAAAACAGGCCCTAGAAAGGACTATAGAAGGATTTAGAGGATTTACTTCTCTCCTTAGTGGGGCGAAGGAAAAAGGCATAATCTATGGAACTGGAGCCCAGAATATTGGTGATATTAAAGGTAGCAGTGCAATGATAGAAGCATATGAAATGGGAAAAGCAGTTTGATTGGGCAAAAGATACAATAACTTATTTTTTTTATTTGATTATTTTCTAAAGCAGCGACTATAAGGCTAAAAATAGTTGAATTATAAATATTTAATTCATATTTTTGATTTAAAATAGAAATATGTTCATTCTGCGAAGTAATTCAATTTTAAGAGAAAAATTGTAGACTAAACTCATTTTTGACACAATTGAATTGATAGTGTTAACATTTTAATTTTTTAGCCCCTTTGGACAATAACTCGACTATTTTTAGATACATTGGCGCTATGTAATTACTAATTTTTCAATATGGGAATCTTGAATTTTGTATTCTTTTCATGAGGTTTCTATAAAAAAATAAATTTAATATTAAGTTTTATACCTAATATATTCAACCTAATCTATATATGCAGAAAAAATGATTTCAATAGTAATTATTGTCCGCTGTTACCTCATAAAAAGTCATCAGCTAGCTTTTTTGTTTGCACATATTTCGAATTGACTTTTGCATTTTCTAATCCTTTTTGCAAATCAACACTTGAATCAAGGTGATTTGCGATTAGATCCAGTATTAAATTAAGATCATCTAGTTTTTCGTTAGAAGTATATTTGATAATAGCAAATAATGACTTTAACCATGTTATATATTCTTCTGTGGTCTCAAGCTCTTTTATTAAGTCATTATCTGCCCATTTTCTCTGATTTTCATTACTCATACTTCCACCAACCAGTTTTTTATTTACAATTTATTTCTTAATTAAACCTACAAAGACTCCATAAGTTGTTTTTTCATTTTTCTGATAATATTTTCATTAAATTGTTGTTTACATCTCCTCTACTAATAATACCTGTGACTTTTCCATCCAGATCTAAAACTGGAAGTTTTTTAAAGTGATGCTGGGATAAAATTTGAATAGCTTTTTCAAGGGTATCCTCTTTTTTTAGGGTGTATATTTGTTTTTTATGCATTAATTTGTCAACTGTAGTATTGATTTTTTCTTTTAAGACTTCCTGTTCTGTTTCTCCTTCTTCCCTGACTATTCCATAAATGAAATCATGAACAGATCCTTCTTTTGGTGCAAGATATCTCATGATATCTCCATCACTAACTATTCCAGTTAGTTTATTTTGATGGTCGACAACTGGAACTCCACCGATGTGATGCTTAGTTAATAATTTTAACAGTTCTTTAACTGTGGCGTCTGGTTTTACAGAAATTACATCTGAGATCATGAAGTCTTTTACTTTTAAAATAGTTTCTTTTGGCTTTTCTTCTACTATTTTAGATTTAACAGGTTGAATGTGGCGGCGATTTAGTGCTATTAATATTATGGCACCTATAACAAAGCAGCCTCCAACAAGGAATGGTGCATGTGGTGAATATATTTCTGCTAATATTCCTGCCATAAATGGGGCAATTGCTCCGCCTATCATACGCAGGAAACTAAATGCTGCTGAAGTTGTTGAAGCCTCAACAGGTGATGCATCCATAACTGCATTTGTAAATAGTCCATTACTATTTCCAAATAGTAAACCTGAAATAATGATACATGCCGACATAATCCATATGTCAGATGTCCAGATGCCCATAACTAAAAGAAGGACTGTAAACATGCCCAATATTAAATACAAAGGTTTGATTGTTCCAAAGCGGTTTTTAAGTTTAGGTGCCATGAAATAAGATGAAAGTCCAAGAAGAATACCCCATCCTAAAAATATTATTCCTAAACTGAGTGGGCTTAGTCCAAGTGCAAGTGGACTGTATGCGAGTAGAGTAAAGAAGCCGAAGTTGTAAAGGCAATTAGCAGTTCCTAGTGCTGCAATAGGGCGATGTTTCATTGCGCGGAATGGGTCACGCAGCGAAGTGCTTGATTTTGTACCGAGATCTTCTTTTATATTAGGTAGTTTAATAAGTAGTAAAGCAAAAACAACAGCCATCATAACACCAATACCCATAAATGGATATCTCCATGAGAACTGCCCTAATACTCCTCCAATTAGAGGCCCTGCTGCAACTCCTATTCCAACAGCAGCTTCATATAAAACGATTGACCTTGCTTTTGCAACTCCTGCAAGGGTGACCATGGCAGCAAGTCCGGTTGCAAAGAAAATAGAACTTCCTATCGCCCAAAGCCCACGTAGCCCAATAATTGTCCAGATATTGGTGGCAAACCCTGCAATAGCTGCAAATACACCAACAATAACAATACCTATAAGTAAAGACCTTTTAAGACCCAATCTTGTAGAAATAGCTCCAGTGATAAGCGCCCCTACGGCCATTACTAAATTATAACTACTGTAAAGTAAAGTAACTTCACTAGGACTTGCTGCTAATTGTTTGGACAGCGTCGGTAAAACCGGGCCTATAAGTCCCATACCCATTAAAGCAGCAATTATTGCAATAAAAAGTATCCATACTGATGAAGGTAAACCTCCATTTTTT
>JAEYQZ010000222.1 GCA_023409695.1 Methanobacteriota archaeon
TCTTATTCATTTCTTTAAACTTTTTAAAGTATAATACTAATAATGAATAAGTAACATATATTTATAAGGATATAGAAAACTTTATTAGGAATTTTAAACCATATAAACTATTATAATTTTAATTACACCAATATTTTTATACTTTTGTCTACCTTGATTTCAACTATTTTTATCAAATTCGGAGGAGATACATTGACAAGCGTAGTAAACTGGTGGGGCATTATAGCCAAGCTCAGATATGACAAATCTTACTGGCACCATCTAGAACCTGCAGAGATAACAGAAATTGTGCAAAAGATAAAAGAAGGAAAAGAAAAAATATGGGGCCTAGATAACTTTATTCAAATAGAATTAAGGCCAGCATTACATAAATTAAATCATATGCGAAGTCATTTGCACATAATACATTTTCACGATTTGAATATACAAAAAATTAATTCACTGCGCATATCAGCTTAAAGCTAAATTCCTTCTTTTAAAAAATAACGAATTTTTTTTATCTTGTACTTAAACACTCCAGTCAACACTCAAAAGAGAATTTTAAAACTTGAATACATAATTGTATTAATACCAAATTAAAATATTATACTAGAAGGGGAGGTTTAAAATGGCAGAAGAGAACATTGTATATATCGGAAATAAACCAGTAATGAATTATGTGTTAGCTGTAGTAACCCAAATGAACAGCGGAACTTCAGAAGTTATTCTAAAAGCACGTGGAAGAGCCATAAGCAAGGCAGTTGACGTTGCAGAGATCGTAAGAAATAGATTTATAACAGATCTAAAACTTGGAGCTATAGATATTAGTACAGAAGAAGTATCCAACAGAGAAGGATCAAACAGTAACGTTTCCGCCATTGAGATACACCTTAATAAATAATAAAAAATTCTTTTTTAAAATTTAAATTAAACATTAATTTAAATATTTAATTTAGAATATGGAACTATTTTTGAATTATAATCATATAATAACCCCAAAAGCCTAAAATTCATGTTAAAGTGCTGAATTAGGTCTAATTCATATTGATTAAACTCCATTATCGTCTTTATCAACACATAACCCGATTTTATTCTTTAACGGTATCAATTAGATACTATAAAAAGTGGTAAAGATAAGTTAAGATCAGATATTATCTCACTATTGCTAAATTTAAGTATTATACTAACTATTTTATTGAATATACCTTAAATCGTCGTGATCATGGGCAAATTCAGCCCCACCAGTAATGTGTTCCAGCTGTTTATCATATAATTCTTTAATTTCATCAAAAATGTAGTCATAGAGCTTTTTTAGATCATCTTCGTTGTCTTCACATATTCTGAATTCATCTTTGGACTCTTTACCATATTTTACTACAAAACGACCGTCTTCCTTTTTAATTAGAAGTGTACTTCTTACATTTTCCTGTGGACGGCCATTAGGAACCTCATACAATCCAATTCCAATACCAACATGCCAGAATCCATCTTCTCCAAGTTTTGTAGCTCCATGTATGTTATAGCTAACATTGGGGTCACTTTCTTTATCAGGAGGGTAATAATTAACCTGTTCTGGAGGGCATTCTAAATATTCTTTTAATCCATCCACCATCTTAATTCCAAATTCCATGCATTCATTCTCATAATTAAAATACCGTTTCCTAGCACTTGTATAACTTCCACAGAGTTCTTCAAATCTTGTCATACTCTCACCTTTTAACCATGTAGTTAACCAGATTAATTTTGTATTATTATATTTATTTTATTTAATAATAAATGTGGGAATTATATATTTAAAAGAAAATTAAATGATAAAAAATGTTTATAAAACATTAAACATTAAATTAAACAACTTAAAAATAATAAATGATGAAAAAATAATTAGAATATACATTAAGAGCTTAAATAAGAAATTATTCTAACTTTTATACTCTTTAAATATTATTTATCCCCAACTATTATTTTTAAATTTTTTTTATCTTATAATTTATATCTTCCTAAATTTAAGAAATTAAATTATTTAGAAAAAACATATAATCAATGGAAGATTAATTTTAAGTATTTAGGAGATAAAAAAAAATGACCGACAATGATAAGCTATCTTCAGTAGAAATAAGAGCTAATGACCTCTTAAAACAGCACAATGGCGTTTACCTTGAAAAACGATTATATTCTACTTTAAAAAAGGAATTTTCAGATTTATCCCGTGCAGATTTTAGAGAAATTCTAAATAAACTATTATATGAAGATTATGTACTGGAACACGGCCTTATAAGACCAATGACAGATAAAAAAGCTAGAAAGTCGAATGAAACCTATGGTAAAGGTAAGCGATCTGGAAAAGGAGGTTCCAAACCCCAAAGAGTTCCAGGTAAAAGAGAAATATAAAGAATATAACTTAATATGGCGCTCTTATTTTTGTTTATGCCATTTATAAACAGCAATATGCTTAAATGAAGATTTTAGCATTTAACAGTTTCTTATAAGCACCATATGAGTTAATTCACAAAAAACACATAAATAAATTTAAATTTAAAAATTACAATTAAAATTACACATTTTCAAATTCAGAATCTTTTAAATCTTTATCTACTAAAATGCATAGTTGTATATAATATTACATTCAAATATTATAGTACTCATCATTTCTACGGAGGTTAAAAGATGTCAGAAGAAAATGTCGTATACATTGGAACTAAACCAGTAATGAATTATGTGTTAGCTGTCGTGACCCAAATGAACGGGGGAACATCTGAAGTAATGTTAAAAGCCCGAGGGAAAGCCATAAGTAGGGCGGTCGATGTTGCTGAAATTGTAAGAAACAGATTTATAACCGAGGCAGAAATTGGAGCTATAGATATCAGTACCGAAGAAGTATCCAACAGAGAAGGATCAAACAGTAACGTTTCAGCTATTGAAATACAGCTCAGTAAATAGTTAAATTATAAAAATCATTAAATAAATATCTTTTTTTAATTTTCAATAAGGACAAATGTCCTTTTTTACCTATCTTAATCCCTTTGTAATAAAATTAGTCCTGTGATTTACATTTCAGTTATTAAAATAGAAATATTTATATAGTTAAAATTTTACATTATACATGAAGTAGGTAGGTTGTTTATTTTGTAGATCATGAATAGGAGTACCTCCATATTTAACTCCTATTCAATCCCCTTCGATTGATTTAAGAAAACTTTTAATCTAAATAAATCATTTTAATGTTTTAATCATGTTAGATTTCAAGAACTCAAAATAAGGATTTAAAGGATCCATAGCAGGCAAATAATTCTAAAAAAGTTATCTTAAAGTTGAATTTTAGATTTAGATGGATTTGATAAGTTTAATACTTTATTTGTTTCATTTTCGTGCTCTAAATATATAATATTGCTACAAGTGTCTATTTCACTGGCATTGTGGGTGACAATGATAACTGTTTTTTCATTTTTCAGGCCATTAATGACTTCATTGATAGCTTTCCTTGAATCTGCATCTACGGATTTTGTCACCTCATCCAAAAGAATTATAGGTGAATTTTTTAAAACAGCCCTTGCAAGTGCAATTTTTTGCTTTTCTCCACTTGAAAGCATTAATCCATCTTCCCCAACATTCGTATTGTATTTTTCAGGTGTTCTCTCTACGAAATCATGGATTTTAACCAGCTTAGCCACGCGGATAATATCATCTTTGGACGCTTCGAGGTTGCCAATTCTAATATTTTCATAGATAGATCCGTCGAATAGATATGGATCTGCAAATATCATTGAAATAACTCGGTTTAAACTTTCCTTCTTAATTTCTGTAATATCCTGCCCATCAATTTCAATAGTTCCCTCGTCTACAGTATAGAGAGAGCAGATTAACTTAAGAATAGTGCTTTTCCCCGCCCCATTATCGCCTTCTATATAGTTTAAACCTTTACCAAATGTAGCATTGAATCCTTTAAGAATAAGCCGATTATCATATGAAAATCCCACATCTTCCATTTTTATATTTCCATATTTAATTTCAATTTCTTTATTTCCACTTTTTCCCATTTCCATATCAAAAATTTCCTTTATCCTATCAAAAGCAGGTAATGCACTTTTATAAGAAGTCCACAAAGAGGATAGCTGAGAAATAGGAGAGAAAAAGATAGATGTGTAAGATATAAAAGCTGTAAAAGTTCCAATACTTATAGTTCCGTCCAGTACATTATAACCTCCAAAAATAATAAGTAAAACTACAGGTATCCCTAAAATTAAGGAACTTAAAGATGAATTCATGGATGACATTTTTGTATAACTTATTGAAGTCATGAAATAATCATCAATCTGACCTTTAAATCTATTTTGTGACCAAGATTCAAGGCCAAAAACTTTTATTAATGGAATAATAGAAAGATTTTCCTTTAAAAAAGAGTAAACAGATGCATTATTTTCTAAAAATATTTTCTGTATATTTTGCATTCTTTTTCCAAAGATAGATGATACCAGTACAAACAATATAACAGGGCTCATTACAATAAGTGCAAGCTGGAAATCAAGGGACATCATTATAAAAAAAGGGACAATGATACCCACTACACTCATAAAAAACTGGGGAATGATGCTGACAGGTACATTTATAACAATCTGCGTGTTACCCATAATACGGGTTATTAAATCTCCCACTTTTAACTCTTGAGTGCTTTCGAGAGACGCAAATTGAACTACGCCGAATATACTTTCTGATACCTCCTTTAACAGTGTTAACTGCAATTTTCCAGTTATAAAACCCCTAAAATAATTAGAAATCGAGGATACTGCATACATACCAATGATTCCCATAACAATATAACCAAATAAATCAACTTTTCTACCTACAAAAACATCATCAATAAGTGATTTAATGAGTAAAGGGCTGATAAATGAGAATAACAGGGAAGAAAAACCTAAAGCCAGTATAATAATTAAAGTTAAAATATTTCCCCTTATAAATTTATTAAAGAAGAATTTAAAGCTCCTTCTTACCAATTAATCATCCCCTTATATTCACTTAGATATGAATAAATTGCTAAATTCAATTAAAAAAATAAAATAAGTTATCTACCAGCTAAAAGGACAGTACCATTTACCATAACCCACGCAATCTGTGTGGCTGCAAGCCCAACCAGCTGTTACAGCTCCAATTGAGGCATGCATTTTACAATCTACAGGTACACTTTTACCTTCAACTTTTCCAAATCCAAGATCATCTACCATATTTTCACCTTCCAATTATTTGATTAGATTACAATTTACAGGGCAACTTGTGATGTTGCAACATCAATTTGTTAGCCATTCTGATTATCTAAGATGCATCGACGAGATGCATGAAAATTCCATTTTTTTATTAATCCTTTACATCACCTCATATTGTTGGAATAATTAATACAACGCTACATTATTATAGAAACTTTTATATATTTAAAGTTTTACATTATACTTTGACATGTAAAGTTAATTACTTTCATGTTTGTTAATCACGCCCTTAGGGATAGGAGCGCCTCCATATTTTTAAACTCCTATTCCATCCCACTATTTTTATAATTTAAACATAAATAAATTCTTAAAAATGTGATATAAATGATTTTACAAACTAAAATGATTTATTAATGATTTTTATTAATTATGAATGAATACTCCGATATCTCAACTATATAATTATTTATGAATTATTAAAGCAATAAATGCATAAACAGTATTATTTAGGGCAATTGGGTGTAATTGGCCATTAAAAATTACAATTTTTGTTTTCTACGGCTATTTTTTTTTATATAATTTTTATCCATTAGTTTTAAGCATAGTTACCCCTTTAAAATCAAATATCTATTATCCGAAAAGTATATATATATAAAATGTAAAATTTTACATCAAAACTTAAAAGGGTAATAATTAATTGGAGTTGTAATCATGAAAAAAGTCGTGTACAGTTTAATATTAATCTTAATAGTAAGTTTTACAGCTGGCACAGTTTTATCAACAGATTTTGGCTCTAATAAAACAATTAACTCGTCTAAACAAATAAAGAGAAATACACAACCGACTCCCGAAGATCGAGAGATAAATAAATCATTTCAAAAAATTGCTGCTCTTAGGTACGATGTAAAAAAATGCAACTGTAAACACAAATCAAATGCATTTGCAAATGAACTGGCTAAAAAAGGTGCAAAAAATATCTACTTAATAGTAATTGAGCATGAATCTGGCGAATATTCACACATGGTAGTATCATGGGAAGGTAAAATATATGATGCCACCACGGCTCCTTCAGTTTATGGAATGGACGAAGGTAAATACATGAATGAACTCAGAAAATATGGATTCACCGGTTTACGAGTTAAAACACCCTATTCAAGTAATAAATCAAATTAATTAAAAAAAACAGTGATAATAATGAGTTTATTTCGTAAAAAGGACATAGAAGAATGTTTGCATGTTGATACATGTAATCAAAAATTAAAACGTTCTTTGGGTCCAATAGGACTTATAATAATGGGTATTGGTGCAATTGTCGGTGCAGGAATATTTATAGTAACCGGAGTGGCCTCTGTAACTTCAGGTCCTGCATTAATTTTATCATTTATAATTGCAGGTATGGCTTGTGGACTTACAGCATTATGTTATGCTGAAATGGCATCCATGATCACGGTAACGGGTGGAATATATACATACGCCCATGTAACAATGGGTGAAATATGGGCATGGATGATAGGGTGGACTGGAATTCTCCAGTATATTATTGCAGCATCTGCAGTGGCAATAGGCTGGTCTTCTTACACCTCTGGATTCTTTAGTTCAATAGGATTCGCTTTACCTGAAATAATAACAAGTTCTCCGCTCACAGGTTCTGGATTAATTAATTTACCAGCATTATTAATTGTGGCACTTTTAACAGGAGTACTTGTTCTTGGCGCAAAGGAAAGTGCAAAGGTTAATGCAGCAATTGTCATTATAAAACTTGCCGTAATCGCATTATTTATAATAATAGGAGCCCAATTCATAAATCCAGTAAATTATCATCCATTTGCCCCTAATGGACTCGCAGGAGTACTTCAAGGAGCTGCAATGGTCTTTTTTGCATATGTTGGTTTTGATACAGTGGCTTCTGCAGCAGAAGAAACAAAAAATCCGCAGAAAGCCCTCCCTATAGGAATTATAGGATCACTTGCAGTTTGTTCTATATTATATATCATTGTAACTGCTGTAATGACTGGAATGGTTCCTTACACAATGTTTGAAGGAAGTGCAGCACCAGTTCAGCTTGCACTTCAAAGTGTTGGGATAAATTGGGCAACAGCAATAGTTACAGTTGGGGCAATTGCAGGACTTACAACAGTGATTCTTGTAAGCATGTTCGTTGTGCCTAGGCTCCTTTTTGCAATGTCAAGGGACGAACTACTACCTAAAAGGCTTACAAAAGTTCACCCTAACTTTAAATCACCTATAACAAGTATCATACTTGTAGGCACTATATCAGCATTAGTATCTGCTTTTTTACCATTAGAAGGGATTTTTGAGCTAGTTAACATTTCAGCACTTACCGCATTTATATTCCTTGCATTGTCTGTCATAATACTTCGAAAACAGAGGCCAGATATCGAGAGGAAATTCAAATGCCCATTAGTCCCAGCAATACCGATTATTTCGATAATAGCATGTTTAGGTCTAATTACACAGTTAAAACTTCTTACAATAGAAGTATTTGGAATATGGTTACTGGCAGGTTTAACATTCTACTTCACATACAGACGATACAAAAAATACGCAGCTAATAAGAACACCGATTTAATAGAACAGGAAAGCTATTCAGCCGTGGATGAAATTTCAGCAAAATAAAACGAATCTGGTAAAACTATGAACAGAAACATTTTCCGTAAGAAATCAATAAACGACTTATTAACGGTTGATAAATCAAGTAAATCATTAAAAAGAGCTATAGGTCCCTTAAGCTTAATTATTATGGGATTAGGTTGTATAATAGGTGCAGGTATTTTTATAGTTACTGGTATCGCTTCAGCTAACTATTCCGGGCCTGCACTGGTCTTATCATTTGTTATTTCCGCAGTTGCATGTATTTTCACTGCTTTATGCTATGCTGAATTTGCTTCTATGATTCCTATTTCAGGAAGCGTTTATACGTATACTTACGTTGCAATGGGTGAAGTATGGGCATGGATGATCGGCTGGGTTTTAATATTTGAATATCTTATATCCGCCTCTGCTGTTGCGGTAGGTTGGTCTTCATACATTGTAGGCCTGTTGAACTCAACAGGATTCATTCTACCTCAAATAATTACCAACCCACCAGGTATTGGGTTAATTAATTTACCTGCATTTTTAATTATTGCACTTTTAACTGGAATACTGGTTTTAGGGGCCAAAGAAAGTGCTCGTTTTAATGCAGTAATTGTTTTAATCAATGTTTCCATTATATTATTGTTTATAATTGTTGGTGCTACTTTTATAAATCCTGCAAATTATCACCCATTCATGCCTTATGGATGGACTGGAGTGGTTCAAGGGGCTGCAATGGTTTTTTTTGCTTATATCGGTTTTGATGCTGTTTCAACTGCTGCAGAAGAAACAAAAAATCCTCAAAGAACACTACCTATTGGGATCATAGGTTCTTTAATTATCAGTTCAATTCTTTATATTGCTGTTGCAGCAGTTTTAAACGGCATGGTTCCTTACAACTTATTGAATAATGCTGCACCAGTTACATTCGCCCTTGAAAAAGTGGGGGCCAACTGGGCTGCTTCAATAGTATCATTTGGAGCATTATTTGGGCTTACATCAGTACTGCTTACCAGTCTATTTGGACAAACGAGAATATTTTATTCTATGTCTAGAGACGGGCTTTTACCCAATGTTTTTTCAAAGGTTCACCCTAATTTCCGCTCACCAGTACTAAGCACCATAATTGTAGGTGCAGTAGCTTCAATTATCGCTGCATTTTTACCATTAAGTGTGATAATTGAACTAGTTAATATTGGAACGCTTTCCGCGTTTATTTTCCTTGCTTTATCCATAATCATTCTTAGAAAACAACAGCCAGATATAGAAAGGAAATTTAAATGTCCTTTAGTTCCTGTAATTCCAATTCTTTCCATAATCTTCTGCGTGTTTCTTATTTTCCAGCTTTCAAGCACAACACTTGAAAGATTTGCAGTAAGTCTTGTCATTGGTTTAGCAGTATATTTTGCTTATGGATCTCGCAGAAGCAAATTAAACAATAAAAAAACAGTTAAAAGCGAAGATGAGTTTTATTATGAACTTAAAGGTTACAAATTTTACAACAGTAAATAATAGGAGGCTAAAATATTCTAAGCAATCATCCAAAAGGACTTTATTCTTTATTTTTTACAGAAATGTGGGAGCGGTTCAGTTACTATGGTATGAGATCTATCCTTATACTTTACATGGTCAACGCTCTTCTTTACAATACTACATTTGCATCAACCATTTATGGATATTACACAGGATTAGTATATTTAACACCTCTTATCGGAGGATATATAGCTGATAGATACTGGGGAAATCGTAAATCTATAATCACAGGAGGTATACTGATGGCACTGGGCCAATTTTCCCTGGCAGTAAGCAGCTATCTTTATGTGCCATCTATAGCTCAGGGAGTTACATATTCCTCTTTTATTTTTAATAATCAGGGAATATTCTTTTTACTGGGTTTATCTCTGCTTGTAATAGGTAATGGATTTTTTAAACCTAACATATCTTCAATGGTTGGTTTCTTATACCCCAAAAATGATAGCAGAAAAGATTCAGCCTTTACTATTTTTTATATGGGTATTAATCTTGGTGCTCTCCTTTCCCCATTAATTGTAGGAGGATTAGGAGATACAGGAAATCCAGCAGATTATATGTACGGCTTTTTAGCCGCCGGTGTAGGAATGATTATTGGATTAATTATTTTCATATGGAGCAAAAATAAATATCTGGTAACTCCTGAAGGTGAAAGTGTTGGTTCTATACCTTCCCATGATATTGACTGCCAAGAAAATTCCAGTAAAAAGTTAACAAAAACAGAAAAAGATAGGACAGCAGTTATCGCTATTTTATCGTTCTTTTCCATTTTCTTTTTCATTGCGTTTGAACAGTCTGGAGTATCACTTACTCTTTTAGCTGAACAACATGTAGATAAAGTAATTCCATTTTTAGGTAATATGCATTATTCTGCAAGCTGGTTTCAAACTATAAACCCACTTGCGATACTAATATTAGCCCCTTTATTCGCTGCATTATGGCCAGTGCTTAGAAAAAAAGGATATGAACCTCCAGTACCTCTGAAAATGGCAATAGGATTAATTATATTATCCATTGGATTTATGGTTCTTCTGCCTGCAGCCCATATGCTTGATACAGGAGCTCCAAATATAAGCCCACTCTGGCTTGTACTTGCTTATATAGTATTTACAATGGGAGAGTTGTGTTTATCTCCAATCGGATTGTCCATGGTATCTAAATTAGCTCCACTTAAATTTACATGTCTTCTTATGGCTACCTGGTTTTTGGCAAGTTCAATTGGCGGAGTAATGGCAGGTTACATAGGCAGTTTATATCCATCTTCAACAAGGACCATAACAACACTGCTAGGCATACCAATTGATGGATTTACATCATTTTTTATGATCTTCATTGTTATGTCAGCAGCAGCAGGCATAATTTTAATAGTTATGAGTAAAAAGCTTTCAAAAATGATGCATGGGATTCAATAACTTCATTGAATCCTAATTTCAATTTAGACATTTCATTTAATAGAAAATTTTAAATACTTAAAATGTTACATTATACATTAAGAGTTAGATCAAATAAGAAACCTTACATAAAAGAGAGATAATATGTCACTAAAAACATTTTTTAAGTCATTTTGGATATTAATAGCTTACAAATTTATAGAAGTGTAAAGTAGGTGTTTTGTGTGAACCAAATACAAACAAAAACCAGTTCGTCAGTAACATTATTAGGTGAAACAAAAAAGAACATGCTTAAAGCAGCTATTTTATTTATAGCAGTAATGTATGTTTATTATTGTGCCATATATTCCATTTACTGGTATTTAATAAAATAATAATTCTATTTTAAAGATAAAAGCATGTGTCATATATGCTTTGGTATTAATAAAACAAAATTACTTTAAAGATGTAAAAGATGGACTGTATGCTGTTATTTAATAAAATAACTCCATTTTAAATGTACAAAATAAATAAAAATAAATGCGCTTTATTTAGAAAACTCTAAACAAAGTTCATCTCCTCTAGGATATACAACAACCTTATTTTCTTCTGAAACTGCATATTTTCGGGCAATATCAGTTAGTAACTTATAAAAAGCAACGTATGCAGCTTTATTGTTCCTATCAGTAGATATATAAATATTTTTAAGCCCAATATCTATATTAAAAGGTCCAGTAAGTGATTCACCTTCCAGTATACCTTCTTTAAATGAACCTTCATTTTCATCAAGGAAACGTGTAACATCGTGATATATATCCTCAAAATCCATTGCATTCTCTTTTTGAGATTTATGTTTATAAACAGCCATTTTAATATTGGCCTTTAACTCACTGTCTTTATATGGTTTAAGTATATATCCATATGGACATGTTTTTTCAGCCCTTGCAAGCATTTCGTCATCTGCATATGCTGTAAGATAAATAATAGGGATATCATAGAGGTTAACAAGGAACTCAGCAGTTTCTATACCATCCATTGCACCTTTAAGCACTATATCCATTAAAACAAGATCAGGTTGTACTTTTTTGACGCTTTCAACTGCTTCTGAACCAGATGAGGCTAAATCTGTTACTGAATATCCTAACTTTTCTAATTTCTTTTTTAATCCCATAGCCAAGATTTTTTCATCTTCAACTATCAATATTTTAGTTTCTGGCATTTTTTACACCTGTTTACACGCCTCTTTTAGGTGTTATAAGTTCAAGGCAGATCTGTTCACCTTTAGGGTAAATAGTCGCAGTGCCACCGTATGCCTGGATAAATTTTTCAATAACTTTAGTTAGAACGCTATAAACGTTTTCACTTTCCTGGGCGCACAAATAGGTTTTTTTAATCCCAACATCCAGACTAAATTCACCTAATTCTTCCATTACTCTGGATCCAATTATTGAATCTTTAATGTACTGCTCTTTTTCCTTTAAAAACTTGTTTACTTCATTAAAAATATCTTCATCAATGTTTTTAGGACTTAAATCTTCTGAAGTATTTTTTGTTTTGTTTTCTGCCATGTGATCCCCTTCTTAATCGAAAATTTCCTTTTCGTCAACATCCAATTCTTCTATTTTTTGTTTACACCATTGATATAGTGCTTCTTCAGCTCCCCTTGACATTTTTCCCTGCTTCTCCCCGTAAGAGATTCTGGCCACTCTTCTAAACGCGATTTCCAACTCATCAGATATACATATAGTGATGCATCCCATGATATTCCTCTTTTTAATTTTTAATTTTCATTTATTAGCAATTAATTCATTATATATATTGCCTATATTTAATAAATCCATTTAAAGATTAAAAATTAAATTATATAAAAATTTCCATTAAACTGGTGATTTTTCAAATATTTAATGATTAGGATAAAATTTAAAAGAACACTTCGAAGATTTGTCTGCTATGCTCGATACCATGCAGACATCTCCTTGAATATTCATCCATTTAAAACTGCAGCTAACCATTGCATTGCAGTTGATGCAAAATATCTTATTTTTAACTGAATATGCATTCCATGGACAGTTGAAAAATTCTAAATACCATGAATCATTTTCTGACCTTATTTTATTTTTAATACCAAAACTTGTAAAGAGTTCTGATATCCACGAAAGGTAAGCTTCAAATAAGAGAACAATATCATCCTTAGATATATCCAAATCATTATTTCTGAGTTTCTTCTCAAACTCAGGTTTCATTTTATCTTCAAAACTCTTTTCAAATGTTTTAAGAAGCGTATTCTTAACATCCATTTCACTGTTGTATTTAGACTCATCTATACCTTGAATCATAAACTGATAATAATCTTCCATAATTCCATTTTTTATCAATTCTTTTCTTTTAATTTCAGATTTATGTTTGTAAAGGGCCATTTTAATATTAGCCTTTAATTCATTTAGATTGAAAGGCTTCAATAAATATCCATAAGGTTCTGTTACCATGGCGCGTTCCAGGATTTCTTCATCTGCATAGGCTGTAAGATAAATAATTGGAATGTTATAAAGGTTGATAATCTGTTGTGCCGCCTCAATACCGTCCATATCTCCCTTTAGAACTATATCCATTAAAACTAAATCTGGACTGGTCTTCTTCACATTTTCAATTGCTTCCTCTCCGGAAGAAGCAGTTCCAGTTACTGTATATCCCGCATTTTCCAGTTTGCGTTTCATTCCAATAGCTAGAATTCTCTCATCTTCTACAATTAATACCTTGGCTTCCATTTTATCCCTTAAGTTAATTTATCTAATTCAATTAGAGTCAATACTGAGTCTATGTTACTAAATCCTTTTTTTATATTCCACTTCTTTAAATACAATTACAAATTCAGTTCCATTATCCTTATTAAGTTCTATATCTCCTTCAAGTTGTTTTACCAGTTCATTTACCAATTGAAGTCCTAATGAGCCGGTATTTTTGAAGTCAATGTTTTCAGGGAATCCGATACCATTATCACTAACAGTAAGCTTAAAACTATTAGAATCAATCTTTTCAAGTTTAACTAGAATAGTGCCTTCATCTCTATTTTTAAATGCATATTTTAAACTATTTGAAATGATTTCATTGATTATTAAACCCAGAGGTTGTACTGTTTCAATACTAAACAGGAAATTATCAGTGTCAATTACAGATTTAATATTTCTTGAATCAGCATCATATGAATACATAAGATCACTTATTAAGCTCTTTATGTAGCCTGTAAAATCAATATTGGAAATATCTTTGGATTGATACATTTTTTCATGAATTAAAGCTATAGACTGGATACGGTTTTCACTTTCCCTGTAATTTTCAAGGGTCTTCTGGTCGGTGATTTCATCAGATTGGAGTGCTAAAAGGGTCGAAATTATCTGCAGGTTATTCTTTACCCTATGGTGAATCTCCCGGAGAAGTACTTCTTTTTCCTTTAACGAGGCCTTTATTTTATCTTCTGCGTGCTTACGTTCTGTAATATCACGATTAGTTTCAATAACAATTTTACTACCATGAGAGTTATGGATTAGCTGCTGCCTGCTTTCCATGATGAGTTCTTCGCCGTTTTTAGTTGTATGAATTAGTTCACCCGTCCACATATCATATTTATCTAATTTTTCCATGAAATCCTCCCATCCCTGCGGATGTTTAGTTTTAAGCAGTTCATGGCTAATTTTACCAATAGCTTCTTCCTTACTGTACCCATAAAGTCTTTCAGCACCTTGGTTCCATGATAATATGCCCTTTTCAAAACTCCATGAAAAAATAGCTTCATATGAAATATCTAATAACGCAGCATGTCTTTTTAAATCTTCTTGTGCTTTTTTGCGCTCTGTAACATCTATAAAAGATATCAAAGCCTGTTTAGTTTCTGGAATAAAACCAAATGTTGCAAACAAATCCTTAAGATCTCCATTTTTGGTTTTAAGCTGTATTTCGTAATTATTAAGCATGTTTTTTTCTTTAAATTCATTAAAATTATGGTGGGCCTCAATTTTATCCAGCTGTTCTTTAACTATAAAATCCAGTAAATGCTTTTTATTTTCAATTTCGCCCTTTAAAAAGCCTGTCATTTTTTCAAATTCATCATTTACTAAATTTATAGTCATACCTTTCCCAATTATGACCATTGCAGTACCAGTGTTTTCAAATATCGTTCTGTACCTTTCTTCACTTTTTTCTAAATTAGAATTAGATTCCTGGAGAGATCCTAACATTTTATTTACTGAAGTTGATAAATCAGCCAGTTCATCATTGCCCAAAACAGGCACCCTTTTAGATAAATCATTCTTTTTACCTATTCCAGTAATGCTTTCTATTATTTGATCCAATCTGTAAAGAACATTCTTATCAAGGTAATATGTGATAAACATCGCCGCCAGTAATCCCATTATAATTAAAGATAGTATAAGATAGAAAATAGCGTTTTCATAGTCATCGTTGATAAACCTGGGTAATTCAACTTTTAAAACCAGATCAGGACTGCCGCTCACCCCTTCTAAAATACTGTATCCTGCAATGGAGTTATGACTTAAATTAGTTACATAAACCGGTGTTTCATTTGATAAATGTGACATGGCATTTATAAAATCAGGAGATGCGCCTGTACTATTAACAGGTTGAACAGAAACGATTCCGCTATTAGAAAGACGACTTAACATATCTTGGTTTAGGAATCTACCCATAATTAGAGTCCCATGTGACGGTCCTTCCCCATTGCTCTTTAAAACAGGGTTTGAAACCACGATCATAGGGATCCCGTTAATGAGTATAATCCCTGATAAACTTTTATTAATGCTTTTATTTAACATTAAACCGTTATTTATCAGAGTTTGATCCAGATTGGAAGGTAGCTGTATCTCTTTCTGGCTTGTTCTATTATATGCTTCTGCATAGATTATTTTGCCGTCATTATTTGCAAATAATATAAAATCCATATTTAATTTTAAAAACGCGTCATTAACTAGAGTTTTATTTAGAAAATTAGGCTTATCGCCACTTACATAGTAATAAGCATCGTCCCAGTTTGACCAGTCATTTGCACTGTTATTTAAGGATTCCAGACTGTTATTTAAAGAATTGAGAGTATTATTCAATACCAGATGAGTATAACTATTTTCACTTTCAGATGAACTGCCTATAAATATCATCTCTGAGATTATAAAGAAGCTCACAGTTAAAGACAGAATTATAACTGCCATGAGTACCAGAGTTTTTCCGCGTAATTTCATTTAAGCACTGCCTTTTTTGTATGAAATCAGTAAATCTAACTTTTATTTTTAATTTAATTTTCTCTCTTAAATTCATTTACATTAAATCTTTGAGGTTTATTTTCTAATTTATAGAAAGACTTAAATAGATTAACGTTTAAGTTTAAAATGTACCATAAATTAATTGACTCTTTGATATGGGGATGTGATATTTTATTCACCTTCATTTGATCCACCTTCCCCCCATATCAATTTTAAACCGCTTATTTTTGTTATAACTTCTTTAAACATTTACTTACCTTCATTTCTATACATTTTTTTAAGGATAATTGAATCATTCTCATCAAATATCCGGGTTAAATTAAGAGCTATTAAATAAACAGTAAATCCAGATAAAGCCACTATAACTAAATTTAAATCTTTTAAACAATATACAGCAAAAACCATCGCTAAATTAGATAAAATTATTTTTGGTAAGTCCCTAAACAAGGATTTATCTGCAAATTTCGTTTTAGAAATAACATACAACATAATAAACAGTACTGAAACATCTGTAACTACTGTAGTAATTGATGCACCAATAAAACTAAATTTATGTATCAATATAATTCCTAATAATGTATTCAGAACTATTCCAATGGCAGTTATTTTAATTACTGTAAGCTGCCTGTTGATTGATCCTAAAAGGTTCGCAGAGATACCACTTACAGAAACTAAAGTAAGTGTCCATACCAAAATCTGAAGAGCTAAAGCAGAAGGACCATATGCATCTCCATATACTGCTTTTATAATTTGAGGAGCCAGTAAAGAAATAAATATGGTTACTGGTAAACAAATAATCATCGTGTACTTGAGGGAACGTTCATAAATAAATTTAAGTGAATTTTCTGATTTCTTATAAAAAATGGACATAACTGGAAAAACTGCAACCATATAAACTGAATAAAGAGATAAAAAGAAATATATAAGCTTATTAGGTGCACCGTAGAAGCCTACTGCTTCTTTACCCACCACTACAGAAAGAATTATGGAAGGTATCCATATAAACAATGTGAGGAAAATTCCAGATAAAGCAAATGGAAGCGCCTCTTTTATGGTTGATTTCCAAAAAGAAGAATCAAATTCAAGTTCAGGCAGTTTATGTTTTTTAATGTAAATAATGAGCATATATGCCAGAACAAGAACGTTTCTAACTAGATAAAGAGATGCAAATGCAATAACGTCCCGTGAAAGACTTATTGCAACAACAACTGCTGCAAACATGAATATATTGTCAAACCCCGTGGCAATTGCTTGATATTCCATCTGCTGGTGAGCTTGAAATACTGAAAAGAAAGTGGTAAAAAAAGAACTTATCACAATAGCAAGCGTGATAAGAACAATTACAGTTATCGTTTTGGGATCGTAACCCATTAAAACTGTCGCTATTAAAACGTAGATAAGAGCGATAATTGAGAAAACAGCTTTCATAGCTGTAGTATTTCCAATATATTTATTTGCTAATTTATTATCCTTGGATACTTCCCTCACAGTTAGCATACCAAGCCCTAAATCTGTGAAAATGCCAAATAATCCAGTAAATGCAATTGCAATTGACAAAATTCCAAATTCTCCAGGTCCCAGATATCTTGCCATATACATTAAAGCAAAAAAATAGGCTACGTAACTTATAATGCTGGATATAACTAAAAAACATGTATTCCTGGCTATTTTTTTCGTTACATCCATAAAGTACACACCATTTTAAAAAAATTGTGAATTTTAACTATTTTGATTTATGCCGGCTTAAAATTATTTTACTGTACGGGTTTGAAATTGTATCTTAATTTATGATGTCGATATAGTACACTATTTCTTTATAGGGACCCAAATTACTGTTTTCTACAAAAATTAACTTAGTAATTCCAGTTTTAAGAGTTTTAAAAACAATACGTTCTTTATCCAGAAAAGAACCAATTTTAGGGCCAGTGATTCGTTCCAATTTAATCATTTTTAAATAATTATCATTGAAAATTTTAATCCAGTGGTTACCACAATTAATGGAAATATTTAACTCAATTTCAAATTTTTCATTTAATTTTACTGTATTTTCAATAATTTCAGTGGGTATACTCTTTTTATCAAAATTAATCCTATTTTTTAAATCTATAGCTTGAATAAAACTTCCCCCTTAAAACAGTATTAATTTCTTTCATGTTTAAATTAAAATTTAACATTTAATATATTTAAAACTTGTGTTTTTGTGAAGGATTTCATGAGTTAGCATATAAAGATCAATATTTTAATGCTGTTGCATTAAATTCTTTATTTAAAGTAATCTTAATAATATTTAAACTATATACACAAAAAATCAGCATATATAATGTAAAAACTAATAAAATAAAATATTAATAGGTTAATTTCATTAAAATACACTTTTAACGGCTCTTTTTATTTTAATATAAATCATAAAATAATAGAAAAATTTATATGTTTAAAATGTTACATTATCCATTGACATGTAAATTTGGTACATGCATATTTAAATCCAGATTCAATTGGATAGGGTTGCCTCTCCCTATCAAACCCTATCCAATCCCCTTGAGAAAAAAACAAATCTTGATAGGTAAAGAGGTGAAAATATGGACAAAAAAATCATTCCAATTTTAACTGTTTTATTTATGCTTTTTGTTGGTTTTCAATTTGCAGAACCTGCAGCAGCAGTAAAAGTAGTAGACCACGGTGTTTCTTACAAATGGGACAAAACACAGGGCATGTGGAGACAAAATACATGGACAACATACCAGTACAACAACAATTTCATGAAAACTATCGTTATTACCCGCTGGAAATTTGACTCCAAATATACATATGGATACAAAAATACCATCACCCTTGCAAAAGTAAGCAAAGACACCATAAAAATTAGAGATGTGCAAGATATTATGGATCCTTATGTTTACTCGTTGAATTACAAAAAAACAAAACTAACTGCAGCACAATACTACTGGAGAGTCTACAGAACAAAACTCTTTAACTGGTACGAGTAAAAACTAGTGACTCAATAAAAATTTTTATTTTCTTTTCAAATTACGGCTTTAGACGGCAGATTATATCTTAGATAACTAAAAGTTATGATGAATAAAATAGCCGATAATAATCATTAAAAAGCAATATTAAGGCACTAAATAGGAACTATTTAAAAAAATAAATAAATATTTAAGTTATAAAGTAATAATAAACGTTATTATATAATAAAAAGAGGTGAAAGTGTGAATAAAAATATACTTGCAGCTTTAATGGTATTATTTGTAGTTTTTGTTGGTTTCCAGTTTGCAGAACCTGCAGCAGCAGTGAAAGTAGTAGACCACGGCACCAAATATGGATGGAATGGTCAAGACTGGACATGGGATAAAGTAACCTGGAAAACATACCAGTACAACAACAATTTCTTAAAGGTATACAGAACTCTCTACACTAAAAACCCTAAAACTAAAAAATACGTTGTTAAAGGTCATGATTCATTTGCCATTGCAAAAGTCACCAGAAGCAGCGTTAAAATTACAAACTGGTCAGATTTAGGAATAGGTCCATCCAAAAATGTACAATATTATAAAACAAAATTAACCGCAGCACAATACTACTGGAGAACATTCAGGCACGAAGTTACAATCATCTGTCTCAATTAATTACAATTTTTTTTCATTTTTATAATTTTTTTTCATTTTAGCTGTTTTTAGTTCTAAATTTCTCAAAATTTAATTTACATCCCCTAAAACTCAAAATAAATTCAATAAGGTTTCACTTACTTCTAAATTATATTTAGCCTACAAAATTTCAAGAAATAAAAAAATAAGCACCTAATTTAGCCTATTTAATTTAAAAATATAGGTTACAATGGAGGATAACCATTCCAATAAAGCTCAACAGCATATTTTGCTGCAGTTTTAACCTGTTCCTGATAATCTGACCTAAGTTTATCAAGTAATTCATATTTATCCTTCGAGCCTGCAACAGCTTTCATTACATTCAAATAAACATCAAAAGATTCTTTTGAATAGTTGCATGGAATTTCAAGTGTTATGCAGACATCCCCTTCTTTAAATAATGATGTTCGAATGTAAGGAGATGTTGAACCTATTAAAACACCTTTTTCAAGATGTATAAGCGGTGGGACACCTGTACGTTCTTTTCTATTTAAATCCGTCAATTTTTCAAAACTGTTTGAATTATAACAATGAAGTTCAACGTACATTTCAGGTTTAATGTCCCTGATTATAGATACAATCTCTTTACCTCTATCAGAGCCGTAATAATGTCGGTCAAGTGTGCTGATATAGGGGCTCTTATCAAAATTATACATTGTAAGGTTGCCGTTTTTAACATCATTTTCAGAAATTTGAGAAAGGGCATCTATAGTTGTAAGTCCTTCTTTCCCATGGACGCCCCCAATAAAAAGACGTGTAGGATTATCCCCTTTACTTATTATCTTTTTAAAGACCACCATCTTTAAAACCCGCTTAAAATAGATTCAAATTATGAAAAATAAAAAATAAGGAAAAATTTTAGGTTCCTTCTTCCCAATTTGAAAGATATTCAGACTGTCTTGGGCTTAATTCATCTATCTCAATCTCCATTGCCTTTAATTTTAGTCTGGAGACTCTATCATCAATTTCATCTGGAGCTTTATAAACCTTGTTTTCTAATTTGGCCCCTAAAAGATGTTTAGCTGATAACGCCTGTACTGCAAAACTCATGTCCATAATTTCTGCCGGATGGCCCTGGCCACGTTCCCCTGCTAAATTAACAAGCCTTCCATCTGCAAGAAGATAAAATTCCCTTCCATCTTCCATTACAAAGCCTTCAATGTCTGGTTTTAACTGTTCATGCTTAACAGCCATATCCATAAGATCGCCCTTGTTTATCTCTACATTGAAATGCCCGGAATTTGCAAGTATACATCCATCTTTCATATTTTTGAAATGTTCTTTTGTAACTACGTCTATATCCCCAGTAACAGTTATAAGAAGATCTGCATATTTAACTGCTTCTGCTACCTTCATTACCCTATATCCATCCATTCTTGCTTCTAAAGCTCTTATAGGGTCTACTTCAGTTACAACAACATTTGCACCTAAACCATTTGCTCTCATTGCGATACCGCGGCCGCACCAACCGTATCCACAAACAACAACAGTTTTACCTGCAATAAGGACATTTGTTGAACCCATTATTGAATCAAAAGTTGATTGTCCAGTTCCGTATCTGTTGTCAAATAAATATTTAGTATATGCATCGTTTACAGCGATTACGGGGAATTTTAATGCTTTATCTTCAGCCATAGCCTTAAGTCTGTGAATTCCAGTGGTGGTTTCCTCACAGGCACCCATTATATTTTCTATAAGTTCAGGTCTTTCCTTATGTACCAAAAATATCATGTCTGCCCCATCATCAATTAAAATGTCTGGCTCATGATCAAGTACTTTATGGATAGTTTCATAGTATTCTTCTGTGGTTTCTTCTCTCCAGCCGTACATATTAAGGCCCATAGTTGCCCCTGCAGCTGTAGCATCATCTTGAGTTGAAAGAGGGTTACATCCAGTCATTGCAACTTCAGCACCGCCCGCTAAAAGTGTTAATCCTAAATTTATGGTTTTGGGTTCCAGATGTAAGCATGAAGCTATTTTAATTCCTTTAAATGGCTTTTCTTTTTCATATTCTGCTTTTATATGCTCTAAAACAGGCATATGCCTTTGTACCCAGTCTATTTTTTTCTTACCTTCAGGTGCAAGTGAAATATCTTTTACATCATAACTCATTTTTTCACCTTAATGCTAACATTGGTCGTGCTTAAAATAAAGCTTAAAATTAGCTATCTTATCATAATATGTGAATTTTCCAATCTACACATATATAATCGATTATATTTAAACTTACTTTAGTATTAATACAAATATCTAAATTTAAGCGCAGAATTAAAATGCAATTAAATCTTAATGATACATTACTCCTTTTTAAATATCCAAATCAATTTAAATGATTAAATTAAATTCAGAATTATTTTTACTGAATAATTAATAAAGAACATGTTAAAATTAGTAATATTTATATTATGCAGTATAAATGGCTAGTTATTAACAATATTTATATAATGATTCTTTCTAATTTTAAACATGGAGAATCATGAAGAAATTCTGGATCCAGGAGTATATTATGAACAACTTCAGGGAATGTACATTGAAGAGTCTGATCTGAATTTATCCACCGATTTTGAAGCAAGAACAACACTGGTTAAACTAAATAGACTTCAAAGTGACGTTTCAAAACTAAAACATGATGTATCTAAGGATATGAGAACTATACGAAATATGTTTTTAGATAATTCAATGATGGAAAAACCTAAAGTTTTTGGTATATTCGGTAAAGGAAAAGAGCTAAGCACTGCAGAAAAAAGAAAAAAACTGGAAAAAGAACGTGAAAATAACCTTACTCCATATAAAGAAGTTATAGACATGATTGATGATTATATACTCCAGATTGAAGACCTTAAAAAATACATCGAAGATGAGGTCTTAGAAACATATTCACGAATTCCAAAAACAGTGCGAAAAATATCTAAAGCGGATCTGAATAAGTAAATCTTAGGATCGATACTCTTTATTTGACTAAAAGAATTAGGTTAATTATTAAAATCACTGAATAAATAAATCATTCACTTAATCTTTTAAAAGATCATATCAAAATTACTTTTTATTTAATTAAAAAGAATTGAATTAATTATTAAATCATTAATTTAAAATAAACGCATTTTTTCTTAAAAATAAAGGAGGAAGTTAATCTAACTTCCAATAAACTGAATTAATGGTACTGTACTAATTCAACATCTTTTTCGTCCTTTTTGACTTTTTTCATAGCCTTCTTGAAGTATTTCATTTTAATATCTTCAGATTCCATGTCATGTCTGAGTGTCAGCATGGCCGCTTCACGACATACTGCTTCTATATCAGCACCAACATAGCCGCCAGTATTTTTAGCAAGATACTTCAGATCTACATCTTCTGCAAGAGGCATATCCTGGGCATGAACCTTGAATATTGCAAGTCTTGTTTCTTCATCTGGTTCATCAACTTTAACGTGTCTATCGAATCTTCCAGGTCTAAGTAAGGCAGGATCCATTATATCTATCCTGTTTGTAGCTGCGATAATTGCAACATCCTGCAGTTCTTCCATTCCGTCAATTTCTGTTAGAAGCTGGTTTACAACTCTCTGGGTAACTCCAGAATCAGTGCTTCCTCCACCTCTTGTAGATGCAATGGAATCTATTTCATCGAAGAAGATTACAGTAGGAGCTGTTTGTCTTGCTCTTCTGAAAACTTCCCTTACACCTTTTTCAGATTCACCAACCCATTTTGACAGGAGCTCAGGACCTTTTATTGCAATGAAGTTAGAATCACTTTCGTTTGCAACAGCCTTTGCAAGTAAAGTCTTACCTGTTCCCGGAGGTCCATAGATAAGGACACCTTTAGGTGGTCTAACTCCAAATTTTTCGAATTTATCAGGATATTTAAGCGGCCATTCTACAGCTTCTCTTAATTCCTGCTTTGCTTTTTCAAGGCCACCTATATCATCCCATTTAATATCAGGGACCTGTACAAGGACTTCACGAAGTGCTGATGGTTGGATTTCTTTTAAAGCTGCTCTAAAGTCAGCTTCATTGACAACCATTTTCTGAAGAACTTCTTTTGGAATTTCTTCATCTGCCTTAACCTCTGGAAGAATCCTTCTTAGAACTCTCATTGCAGATTCTTTAGC
This sequence comes from Methanobacteriota archaeon, assembly GCA_023409695.1. Classification (GTDB taxonomy): domain Archaea; phylum Methanobacteriota; class Methanobacteria; order Methanobacteriales; family Methanobacteriaceae; genus Methanobacterium_D. The sequence goes on from JAEYQZ010000222.1 coordinate 23,689, forward strand.
AAGAGATTCCAGGTCGGCACCTACGAATCCATGTGTAACTTCTGCAATTTTTTCTAAGTCAACATCTTCATCTAAAGGCATTCCTCTTGTGTGTATTTGAAGTACTTCCAGCCTTCCATCTTTATCAGGAACTCCTATTTCAATTTCCCTGTCGAATCTTCCAGGTCTTCTGAGTGCCTGGTCAATGGAATCTACTCTGTTGGTTGCACCAATTACAACGACCTGTCCTCGTGATTTAAGACCATCCATAAGGGTCAAAAGCTGTGCTACTGTTCTGCGCTCAACTTCGCCTGTAACTTCTTCACGTTTTGGTGCAATGGCATCCAGTTCATCTATAAATACTATAGATGGAGAATTTTCTTCAGCTTCTTCAAATATTTCTCTGAGCCTTTCTTCAGAGCCACCTACATATTTGCTCATGATCTCAGGCCCGTTAATAGTTATGAAATGAGCATCGCTTTCGTTTGCAACAGCCTTTGCAAGTAAAGTCTTACCAGTTCCTGGTGGACCATGCATTAACACACCTTTAGGAGGTGATATTCCAAGTCTTTCAAAGAGTTCTGGCCTTTTAAGTGGGATTTCTATCATTTCCCTTACTTTTTTCACTTCGTCTTTAAGGCCACCTATATCCTCATAGGTCACATCTACGATATTTTTAACTCCTTCAAGTTTGGAGACATCTACAGGATTTGGTTGAATTTCAACATCAGTCATTTGAGTGACTTTAACTACACCTTTAGGTTTTGTTGAGACTACAGCGAGTTTTATTTCTCCCATAGGAGACATGTTCATTCCAGAATCCCTGAAGAATTCATCAAAAAGACTTCCTCTCATGGTTGTTGCTGGTTGTCTGAATCCAGATACAATTATATCTCCTTTAGTTAAAACTCTACCTGCAAATGCAGCTCTTACATCTCCCTTGACCATTATCTGTTGATCTACAGGTGCTAAGACTACTTTTTCAGCATCCTTTGTATCTGCACGTGTTACTGTTATTTCTTCACCGATTGAAGCACCTACATTTTTCCTTATGTATCCATCAATCCTTATTATGCCTAAGCCAATGTCTGATTGAGATGATGCTGCTGTTGCTGCTGTTAGTTTCTTTCCTTCAATTTCAACTACGTCTCCATCTATAAGACCTAGTTCCTGCATGCATGCTGGGTCAATTCTCGCAATTGATCTACCAACGTCAGACTGTGAAATTGCTTCTGCAACTTTTAGTTTCATTTCTTTATCAGCCATATTTTACCTCTTTTTATTTGATAATCTTGATTTTATTTAATTAGAATTAATTTTAACTATGAATTATATTTTAGTTAACATTGGTTACTATAATAGGTTGTCATTTATAGTATATAAATGTTTTGATTTTAAGCATCATATGTGCAGTCTTTTTAACAATAAACGCCATATATTATATTGTTAATAACAATATATGTAATTTAATTAACATCTTACAATATAATCGGAAATAATGCCATTACTCGAACAAAAAGAATTAAATTTAGTTATAACTATCTTGCCACATCATAATTCTAAGCATAAACATTGCTGAATCCATAGAAATGAAATTTAACTTGTAATAAGTAAAAATAACCCAAATTAGGGATTTTATGGATAAAACAATTATAAATGCAGATGAAGCAAAAAAAAATTCCTTTGAAGAATTATTTAAAAAATTATCTTCAAGTAAAAAAGGAATATCTTCCTCTGAGGCTCAAAAAAGACTTCAAGAGTATGGGCCTAATGAAATTTCTGAAAAAAAAGAAAACCCCATCATTAAGTTCCTTAAATATTTCTGGGGCCCAATGCCATGGCTTATAGAAGTGGCAATTATTTTATCAGCTTTAATTCAACATTGGGCTGATTTAGGGATAATATCTGCGCTACTGATTTTAAATGCAATTGTAGGTTTCTGGGAGGAACATAAAGCGAGTAATGCCATCGAATTACTTAAAGAAAAGCTTGCACTAAAAGCAAGAGCACTGCGCGATGGTAAGTGGCAGGAAATATCTGCAAAAGAACTTATTCCAGGCGATATCATCCATATAGGATCAGGAGACATTATCCCTGCAGACTCAAAAATAATGGATGATATTTCAGCCGATGAATCTGCTTTAACTGGAGAATCACTTCCCGTAGATAAAAAAGCTTCAGATATCGCTTATTCAGGCTCAGTTGTAAATCAGGGCGAAACAAATGCCCTGGTAACTTCGACAGGAATGAACACTTATTTTGGAAAAACTGCCCAACTGGTAGAAAAAGCCGAGACCAAAAGTTTTCTTCAAAAAGCGGTTATTAAAATAGGCGATTACCTGATTATACTGGCCGTAATCATGGTAATAACTATTTTCATCGTTGCGCTGTTCCGCCATGAAGGCTTCTTTGAAACACTTGAGTTTGCACTTGTTCTTGTGGTTGCTTCTATTCCTGTGGCTTTACCTGCAGTCCTCTCAGTAACGATGGCAGTAGGTGCAGTAGCTCTAGCAAAGAAAGAAGCAATAGTAAGTAAACTGGTGGCTATTGAAGAAATGGCAGGTGTAGATATTTTATGTGCCGATAAAACAGGTACAATTACCAAAAATGAATTAAAACTGGGAGAAATACAACCATTTGGAGAATTTAAAGAGGAAGATGTACTTTTATATGGTAAACTAGCATCACCAAAGGATAGTAAGGATCCAATAGATATTGCAGTATTATCTAAGGCTAAAGAACAATCAACTAACGAATATAAAATAACCAAATTCAAACCATTTGATCCAGTTTCAAAACGTACCGAAGCTTCAATAGAAGATTCTAAAGGTAATAAATTTAAAGTCTCAAAAGGCGCGACTCAAGTTATATTATCCCTTACAGGTGAAGATAAAAAGACCTCAGATAAAATGAATGAATATGTAAATAAATTTGCAGAAAAGGGCTATCGAGCACTTGGAGTTGCAAAAACTGATGAATCAGGAAAATGGCAGTATGCAGGTCTTTTTGGACTTTACGATCCTCCACGTAAAGACTCAGCAGAGACCATAAAAACAGCTGAATCTATGGGATTGGATGTAAAGATGGTAACTGGAGATCATGTTGCAATTGCAAAAGAAATCTCCAAAGAGGTTAATCTCGGAAATAAGATCATAATTCCGGAAAATTTTGTCAATGAATCTGATAGAAAGGCAAAAAGAATTGTTGAAGAAAGTGACGGATTTGCAGAAGTTTTTCCGGAGCATAAATATCATATAGTTGAATTACTTCAAGAAAAAGGACATATCGTAGGTATGACTGGAGATGGGGTCAATGACTCTCCTGCACTTAAAAAAGCCAATGTTGGAATTGCAGTGGCAGGAGCTACAGATGCTGCCAAATCAGCTGCTGCAATAGTTCTTACTCAGCCTGGAATCTCTGTCATAATTGATTCTATAAAACAAAGCCGTAAAATATTTCAGCGGATGAATAATTATTCCATATACCGAATAGCTGAAACTGTAAGGGTTTTATTTTTCATTTCCTTTTCCATAATATTTTTTAACTTTTATCCTGTTACCGCACTAATGATAGTTTTACTTGCACTTTTAAATGATGCACCCATAATGACCATTGCCTATGACAATGTAATATATTCCAATAAACCTGAAAAATGGGATTTAAGAACGATACTGGGTATTGCTACTGTTTTAGGAATAATTGGACTGTTTTCATCGTTTTTTATACTTTATATTGGACTAAATGTATTTAATTTGAGTCCTTACCTTCTTCAATCATTTATTTATCTGAAACTCTCTGTTGCAGGACATATGACTGTATTTGTAGCCCGTACTAGAGGACACTTCTGGTCGGTAAGACCCGCTTTACCCTTATTTTTAGCAGTTGTAATTACCCAGACCATTGCTACATTAATTGTAGTGTATGGAATTTTACTGCCGCCAATAGGTTGGGGACTTGCTGCTTTTATATGGGGTTACGCATTTGTAGCCTTTGTTATAACTGACTTTATAAAAGTATATTTCTACAAGTTTTTAACTCGTGAAGGAGTTGATATAAGCGAGATATAAGTTAAAAAAGAAAAATGAGTTAATATAATGTTCCAAATTTAAAAAAGAAAATAAAAAATTTAATCTTGAAAAGTAGTTCCTTTTTATTGAACAGTTATAGTTCCAGTTATCGTAGAGTTCAATGCATCATGATAACCGTATATGCCTGATTTAGCGAAATAGAAGTTATAACTATCGCCTGGATTTAATATAGGACTTTGGAATGCTCCCGAATCACTTACTATTTGATGTTGCTTGTTGTCATTATTTATCCATTGAACATTAGTACCTGATCTAACAGTAAGATTGTTAGGGCTAAAAGCAGTATTTTGTATAGAGATCATATTTGGATTTGAAGTCATATTTGAACTGTTATTTCCCATACTTTGATTGGTTGAATTGTTTATACCGGTTTGTACATTTCGATTGGAACTTTGGGCATAATAAAGATACACACCGGCTACGATTATAATGATTATAATTATAATCAATGCCAGAAGCCCTTTATTTGTTCTTCCATACACTTTTATCATACCTTTTTAATATTTCTCAAATACACTTTATTAATTATGTCACTATTGTTATTAAAATATACTGATTTAAGCCCATTTATATAGATATCAAACAGATTAGTAATGAAAAAAATGAATTCAATTATTTAATTTTATATTAAACCAATTCCATTAATTGAATTCAATAAAATGAATATTCATTCTAATTTAAGCTAAATTATCAAATAATTAAGAATTAACAACTGATTTTAATATAATATAAAATTAGACGAACATTTTATTTCAATAATGTTTAATACCGCTGTTTTTGAACTATAAATTGAGTATTACTAATTAAAATTTCTTGATAGAAAGTAATAATAATATTTAGGTTTATAATATTAATAGCCTAAAAAGCCACAATGACCTTAATTCAAACATTGCAAAAAGGTGATAATATGAAAATGTCTGACGAATTAAAAGGAAAAGAAGTTGTGGATAATTCTGGAAATAGAATTGGGGAGATAAGCGACGTAAAACGAAATCCTGAATCTGATAAAGTTGAATCTCTGGTCATTACTGAAGGAGGAGATGCAACTAAAATGGGACTTGGAGATAAAAAAGTCGTATCATACACCAATGTCGATGAAGTTGGAGACAAAGTCGTTTTAAGAGGATCTCTCTCCAGATAGCATATTTAAAGAAGTCTTCATATTGTAAAATTAATGGCCTAAATAATAGAAGGTGATAAAAATGGATGATAGAGGACAATATTCGATATTATACTGGCTAATAGTTATCATAGTCATTATAATAATACTCAGATTACTTGGCGTCTGGTAAGTATAATCAACATTTAAAAATTTACATTTTTTTCAAGCATTGCCCAGTTTTATAAGTTAAATGTCAACTTTAAAAAAGAAATAATTAAATAACTACATTCCTCTCCTTTCTTCTCCCCATGCCTTAGCTACATCTGTAGGTGACCTGAATTTATCTTCAGGCAATTTTTCTATAGCCTGTACAACATTTTGACTTGCATTATTCTTTTTAGCCTGTTGAACCAAATCTTGTCTACTTGCGGGGAAATTTATACCTTTTAATGATTTTTCTATTTCTGAAGTTATTCCTCCACGACGAGTTCCACTACTACGTTCAGTGTGTTCACCCCTTCGTTCTTCACCCCACGCTTTGGCTACATCTGTTGGAGAATTGAACCGATCTTCAGGTAAATCATGTATAGCGTTTATAACATCACGACTTGCATGGTTACTTCTTGCCTGTTGAACTAAATTCTGTTTATTTGCCGGAAAATTTATACCTTTTAAGGATTTTTCTATTTCTGAAGTTATTCCTCCACGACGAGTTCCACCACGACGTGCCATGTTATCACCTCTCTTTTTAATTTGTTATCTCAATGATAAGATAACTGTTGTATAAACCAGAATTTTGGGCAAATATCTTTTAAAATCACTTTTTATGTTTGGGTTACACTTTTGAAGTTCATACTTTAAAAAATTTACTACATTTTTCAAAATAATTATTACTTATCAAATTCAAAATATCAATGAATAAAGATCAAAAGAGGTGATATCTTGCCATATAAAAATAAAGAAGATTTACCCGCCCAGGTAAAAGAAAATTTACCTGAACACGCGCAGGAAATTTATTTAAAAGCATTTAACCATGCATGGGATGAGTATAAAGAACCTAAAGAACGTAGAGGTAACGAATCAAGGGAACAAACTTCACATAAAGTTGCATGGTCTGCAGTAGAAAACAAATATAAAAAAAGCAGCTCTGGAAAATGGGAGAAAAAATAGTCTAAATATAAATTTCATAGCTATTTAAAATAGGAAAGATACTTTGGAAAGATTATTTAAAGGATATACTATTTAAATCTCGTTTAGTACAGCCACTATAAGTTTCACTGTGTTTTCAATATCTTTAAGGTTTACAACCTCAACTGGTGAATGCATATATCTTACAGCAGGTGATAAAACCCCAGATGGTATTCCTTCCCGTGTCAGGTAAATTGCAGTGGCATCTGTTGTTCCTCCTTCACTTACTATAAGTTGGTATGGTATTTCTTTTGCTTCTGCAGTTGAAATTAAAAGTTCTTTAACTTTAGGATGAGTAATTATTCCATTTCCACTGGCATCTGTTAAAACTATTACAGGACCTTTGCCTGCACATGCTGGTGCTTCTCCTTCTTTTATTCCAGGATGATCCCCTGCCACAGCAACATCAAGTGCTATGGCCATATCAGGGTTTATTCGGAATGCTGATGTTTTAGCACCTTTTAGCCCAACTTCTTCCTGAACAGTCCCCACTCCATAAATAGTTGCGTCGCTTTCTATCCTTTTCATTACTTCAACTATAATAGCACAACTTACTCTGTTATCAAATGATTTTCCTGTAAGCATAGAGTTTGCAAGCTGAGTGAACTCCTGTTTCAGGGTTATAGGGTCTCCAACACTTACCAGTTTTTCAGCTTCTTTTCTACTACCCGCACCAATATCTATAACCATATCTTCGTGTTTGACAACTTTTTTTCTATCTTCTGGTTTCATTAAATGGGGCGGTTTAGAACCGATTACTCCAGGAACCTTTCCTTTAGCTGTGTGTATTAATACCCTATGATTTAGAAGGGTTTGATCACTTATTCCCCCAATCTTAGTAAATTTTATGAACCCTTTTTTGTCTATATACTTTATCATAAGCCCAATTTCATCCATATGGGCTGCTAACATTATTTTTTTACCATCATCCTTTCCTTTTTTGGATGTGATCAAATTTCCAAGATTATCAATTGTTATTTCATCTACATAATTTTCTAATTCATTAGTTATTATATTTCTAACATCGCCCTCAAATCCACTTACACCTGGCGCATTCGCGAGTTTTTTTAGAAGATCTATCATATTTATCTTACCTTCTTTTATTTAACTAAATTAAGCCTTTAAAATTCGGTAATTATGTAATTAATCCATAATTTTTTTTTAATTATTATCCTAATTTTTATTACTAATATTATTTATAGTAATAATATCTGATTTTGAAAAAAAATAATTTTAAAAATTGAGCAATATGACAAAATTAAAACGTAATCTCGGAGTTTGGGGAGCAGCAAGTATTGGTATTGGTGCTATAATTGGTACTGGAATCTTTGTATTAATTGGAGTAGCATCAGGTCTTGCTGGACCATCTGTTGTCATTTCATTTATAATTGCAGGATTAACAGCACTTCTTACAGGGCTTTCCGCGTCAGAACTCGCTTCTTTTATCACCGAAGAAGGAGGAGGTTATATCTATACCACTAAAGCATTTGGCCTGTTTCCAGGATTTATAGTAGGTTGGATAAAATCATTTGATTACATCGTCGGTGCAAGTGCAGTGAGTATCGGTTTTGCAGCATATTTTACATATTTTCTTCAGATACCCTCAGTTCAAAGTACTATTATAATTGTTGCATCTGTATGGCCCATAATACTTATGATACTTAATCTTAAGGGTATAAAGGAAGCATCTGGTGCAAATAATGCACTTGTTGCGTTAAAAATCATAGCATTACTAATTTTTATTGTAGTAGGTAGTTATTTTATCTT
>JAEYQZ010000227.1 GCA_023409695.1 Methanobacteriota archaeon
AGCATGAAATTCAGGAATTTGATTATAAAAAACATATTTAGGAATAAATCAAGGAGTTTACTGGCAGTATTTGGAATTGCAATAGGCGTGGCTGCAGTGGTAGGACTTGGTCTTGTAACAGACAACCTTTCTGCGTCCACTCAAAAAGCACTTACTGCCGGTGCTGCTGATTTTTCAGTAATATATGGAACTAGCAGTGGAGAAGGCGGACCTCCAGGAGGTTTTGGTAGCCAGCAGTTAATTAACGAAACTAAAGTTACTGAGATCCAGCAAATAGCAGGAGTTGGTAATGCAACAGGAGTTTTACGAACAAATATCGACCTGAGCGATAACAGCACCAATGAAAGTAGCAGTAATAGTACAAGTGAATCTGCAGGGCCTCAAGAAAACTTCAAAATGAACATGTATAGCGTAATAGGAATTGACAGCAGTGATCTGAGCATGGACGACATCGTTATAACCAATGGTACTACCTACAGTAACGGAAATGAAGTAATAATAGGCAAAAGCGCTGCTGGAAGGTTGAATAAAAGCATAGGCGATACTTTAAACATATCCAATCAAACTTTCAAAATTGTAGGGACCTATGAAACAGGCAACTTCATGGACGACCAGGGCGTGGTTATGTCGCTTTCAAAACTCCAAAATCTCACTGGAGACACTGGTGAAGTTTCATTAATCCTGGTTAAAGCATCAGATGGCACAAGTGCCACAGATCTGGCAAATACCATTGAACAGAAATATTCAAATGAATTATCGACATCAACATCATTATCAGGAATGGACAGGATGAACAACGGGCTTGATGTTATCAACTCAGGTTCATGGGCAGTTTCACTACTTGCAGTCTTAGTTGGAGGAATAGTAGTTGTTGTTACCATGATGAAAGCAGTATCCGAAAGAACACGAGAAATAGGAGTGCTTAGAGCTATTGGATGGACCAAACAGAGAATAATGACAATGATACTGGGAGAGTCTCTGGTCCTGTCAGTAATAGCTATTGTGGTAGGTCTGGTTGTCGGAATAGGTGTAGTAGAGATTATATCTGCCACCCATCTCATGAGGGGAATTGAACCTGCATTTTCGGCATACCTGCTGCTTAAAGGAATTGGAGTTGCACTATTCTTAGGTTTAGTAGGAGGAATTTATCCAGCTTACAGGGCAAGCAAACTAGCACCAACGGAGGCACTGCGCTATGAATAATATAAACGTCATTGAAATCAAAGATCTCAAAAAAAGCTACGAAGATGGACAGATAATGGCGCTGAATGGCATAGATCTTCAAATTAAAGAAGGAGAATTTGTTTCCATTATAGGGCCGTCAGGTTCCGGAAAATCAACTCTCCTCAACATGATTGGAGCACTTGATAATCCAGATGAAGGCAGCATAAGCGTAGCAGGTACTGATTTAACTCGAAATGAAGATTTAAGTAAGTTCCGATCAGATGAAATTGGCTTTGTGTTCCAGCTGCATAACCTGATCCCAAACCTTACAGTGTTTGAGAATGTTCAGATTCCCCTGATTGAAACCCCTCTTTCAGACGAACAGATGGAAAAGCGAGCTTTAGAACTTTTAAAATCAGTAAATCTCGAAAATAAAATCAACCAGAAACCTACAAAGCTTTCAGGTGGTGAAAGACAGAGAGTTGCAATAGCAAGAGCTCTTGTCAATCATCCATCTATCATTTTAGCAGACGAACCAACTGGATCCTTAGATTCAAAAACACAGAACGTTATTCTGGATCTACTTAAAGATATCCACAAAAAAGAGAATGTGACCTTAATTATAGTAACACACTCCCCATATGTGGCAAATATGGCTGATAGAGTTATAACAGTACTGGATGGTGAAATCAAGGATGAAAAAGGGCATGTTTAATATAGGAAAGCGGCGGGCGGTTCATCTCCGTATTGGGTGGGAGACTTTCCAAACATATCTAAGAAGGTGATATCAAGAAACGAAAGTAATGAATGTATTTTTGTGTGATAATTTAAGTTTCTGTAATGCATTCCAACACATAAAATAGCTACAACAGAGGGCAATATTTAAAAAACTAAAAACTGAATCTTAATTGCAGGGCTGGTGGGAACCCTACAATATCCATAAATCATTTAATGTTTCTCCTATGCGAGGCCATGCCTCTTTTAGTCCCCTTTTAACCATAAGAGACTATTGAATGTTGATTGTCCTACACTTTGTTGGTCCATTCGTAGGGCAATAGGGAGGGTGCCTTCTTTTAATTTTTTAAAAATATAATTTCAAATTTCTTTTTTTAAGTAACTGATTAACTGAAATAATCTACTTTTAAAATTTAACCATACTGCACAATCCAGTTATTATTTATTAATTAAAAGTAAAATAATTTAAAGGAATTAAACCAGAATATCTTAAAAAATCATTTCAAATAATGCAAACAGGGATAAATTATGAAAAAAGTGCTTTGGTGGTTAATCCTTGGTACGAGGGGAGGAATAAATCGTGCCAAAATTATTAAAAAATTAAAGGAACGACCCTATAACGCACATCAACTTGCTGAAGAACTGAATGTCAATTATAGAACCATTAGGCATCATATAAAAATTTTAGAAGATAGTGAAGTTGTTAAATCCGCCGGAGAAAAATACGGTAAGATGTATTTCCTCTCGGAGAATATGGAAAAAAATTACAGTGATTTTGAAACCATCTGGAGACAAGTACAAGATGGGAAAAAAGATAATTAGTTTATAGGGATTAAAATGGCATTAGAACTATTTGGGTTTACATTAATTAAAACGGCTGCTGTTGGTATAGAGATAGCAAATGTTGGCCTCTTGTCAGGATTGCTTTATCTTTATGTTAAAAGCTACAGGCAGATAAAGATTGGATTTACAATAGGACTTATACTATTTGCCTCCGTTCTTTTAATCAGAAGCATTTTAACCATTGTACTTTTAATTATGGCCAGCGACATGTTAACAGGTAGACAAGCATTGGTAGGTGGTTTTATAGAATTTATAGCACTTGCTATACTGTTAAAGATTTCCAATCTTTAACTGCCCGAAAAATCAGAGATTTTTCGACGGCTGTTAAAAATTACATGGGACTATTAAAAGCCCATTTACAAAGTCTAAGATTATATATTAGAATAAATTCTCTAAATTAATGGTTTTAGCCCGGCAATTGCGAAAAAGTCCAGGGAAATAATTATTTCAAAGTTGAAAATTCAAAAAAATAGGAGGGCAAATAGCTTTACCTAAAAAGGCAGCGAAGCATATTTACCATATGTTTTTGCGGTTGCAGTATTCCAATTATTTACAACCCCAAATGAGTTTCTATAACTGGTTGCATCTGCTTTATACCACTTACCATTTACATATACCTCAGCCCAGACATGGCCGTACCAGCTGCCGCTTGAAAATTTACAGTAACCATGTACATATCGAGCAGGTATTCCTGAAGCCCTTGTAAGAGCAACTAGTAAATGAGCAGTATCACAACAGTTTCCTGTCTTTTTAGAAAGAGTACCTTTAGCTCCATACTTAGTATTATAATAGAAGGAATATCCTATTTTATCCCTTACATAGTTATATACAGCTACAGCTTTGGCATAACTAGATGTTTTACCGCTTGTAATTGATTTAGCCTTTGATTTTATGGTAGTACTGGTTGACTGACAATTAGTTGTGGCTTTCGTATATTTTGTTAATGAACTAGATGTGCTAGAATTAGATGAGCTCGTATTGGTTTTTGTGCTAGAATTACTGGATGTAATAGATGAGCTAACGCTACTTGAGCTAGATTTAGTTATACTAGATGTTGTAACTTTTTTGTATGTTACCACCCATTTATACTTCCACTTGTATTTCAACTTGTATTTCCAAGTATATTTCCACTTGTATTCCCACTTACCGTGGTACTTGTACCATGACTTATACCAAGATTTATACCATGACTTATACCAATATTTGTACTTTACTTTTGTATAGACCTTTTTGTATACAGTGCTAGCCGCATTTACCTGTACTCCAATCGATTTTTGAGTTTCTGCAACCGAAACTCCATTTACATTATTTGAATCATCAATAATAGTCGTTTGTGATTCGTCTAAATAACTTAACCCATTTGAAATGGGCAAAACGCATATTGCTAACGCTAACAGGCCAGCAAATGCAAAACGCGAATATCGCTTAATTGTACCGCCTCCAAATGCCTGAAAATTTACTACAAATATAATAAATTTTTCCGCAAATTTAATATATAGTTAGACTTACACCTTTAAATCAATTTTCAGACAGTATTATGTTCTAAAAAGAAGCATATATAAATATTTTGGTTCTAAATGACCATAAAAGATTTATAATAATTCTTTTATTGTTTTAAAAACGTATTAGAGGTATTTATCCTAAACATAAACCAATATAAGCATTCAGTTACTTATTTAAGAAAATAAGGCCATAGCAAATGATATTTACATAAAAGGGAACATTTAAATATGTATTTACATTACATTACTCCCCTCAATTAAATAAAGCATTATAATAGGCTATTTTTTCCAAAAAAAGGCATAATATTGCTATTCTCCATAATTAAGGCGTGTTTAAACTAAATTGTATCCCAATCACAGACATTTGCATAATGAATCCTGAATTTAAACTAGTGAACACAGACTTAAGGCAATTTAAAAATAGACATGTAAATAAAAGCCACTTTTACACATATTTTAAATCTAAAAACCACCACACATGCCATAAAATACGTATTACATAAAATCAGTGCTTTTTATGTTAATTTATAAAATGATTTGTAAAAGATTTGTATATAATTTACACCTAATTTTGAAAAACTTATTTAAATACTGGTTCTTAAAAAAATGGCTATTGCGTATTATAAAATTTCAGACAGGAGTATTGAATCATGAATTACTTAGGATTAATTATAAAAAATCCATTCAGAAATAAAACAAGAACCTCCCTTGCAATTGTGGGTATTGCAATTGGGATTGCAACTATTGTGGCACTGGGCCTTGTCACCAGTGGCCTTCAGGCATCCACACAAACCACCCTTAAAGCAGGGGCAGCTGAAATTACAGTAACACATACCGGTTCTAACGATTTTGGATCAACGTCCGGCAGTATCAATGAAAGCCGTGTAACGAATATCCAAAATATAAGCGGTGTTAAAGAAACTGCAGGCATTTTAAGGGCCACAACTAATATAGAAAGTAGTTCAGGTAATGGTCTTTCTATAAGCGGTATAGAAAGCAGCAAGTTAAATCTCATGGGAGTAGACAATATAAATGGAACAATTTACTCAAATGGAAGTACAAATGAGATCATATTAGGTAAAACTGCCGCTGAAGACCTTAACAAATCAATTGGAGATAATATCACCATATTTAACAAAAACTTCAAAATCACAGGAATATATGAAACAGGGAGTTTCATACAGGATGCAGGAGCGTTTATGCCTTTGAATACTCTCCAGAATTTAACAAGTAACGACGGCAAAATCAGCACCATTGCAGTTAAGGTAACTGAAAATGCCAATGTCACAGAGGTAAGTCAGCACATTGAAGATACTTATCCTAACGAATTATCAACAGTAACCGCAGCAGATCAAGCAGGCAGAATAAACGATGCACTAGGAGCCATTAATACAGCCACATGGGCAATTTCACTTCTCGCAATAGTTATTGGAGGAGTTGGAGTTATAAATACTATGATAATGTCAGTATACGAGAGGACCCGTGAAATTGGAGTTCTAAAGGCTGTGGGATGGAGAGGTAGAAGAATACTTGGTATGATATTAGGTGAATCAATTGTACTTACCATAATGGCTGCCATAGTTGGTACCATACTAGGTGTTGTGGGCGTTGAAGTCCTTCTATCATATTCAGCAACATTTGGAACAATGATTAAGCCAGTATTCTCACCTGAACTGTTCTTAAGAGCATTCGGGATTGCATTCCTTGTAGGAATAATTGGAGGAATTTATCCAGCTTACAGAGCAAGCAGATTAGCACCAACGGAGGCACTGCGCTATGAGTAATAAAAATATTATTGAGATTAAAGGCCTCAAAAAAAGCTACGATAAAGGCAAAATAACAGCCTTGAATGGAATAGACCTTGAAATTAAAAAAGGAGAATTTGTTTCCATTATAGGGCCTTCAGGTTCAGGTAAATCAACACTCCTTAACATGATCGGGGCACTTGACACCGCTGGTGAAGGCAGTGTTGAAGTAGCAGGTATTGACCTGACTAAAACCAAAGACTTAAGTAAATTTAGATCACAGGAAATTGGTTTTGTGTTCCAGCTGCATAACCTGATCCCAAACCTAACAGTGCTTGAAAATGTCCAGATTCCCATGATCGGTACCTCCATTTCAGGCAAAGATATGGAAAAAAGAGCTTTAGAACTTTTAAAATCAGTAGATCTTGAAGACAGGATCAATCAAAGGCCAACTAAACTATCAGGCGGTGAAAGGCAGCGTGTAGCTATAGCAAGGGCTTTGGTTAACAATCCATCCATTATTCTGGCAGATGAACCAACAGGGGCTTTAGATTCTAAAACAGGAGATATCATTTTAGATCTTCTTAAAGATCTACATAAAAAGGAAAATGTAACCCTTGTTATGGTAACACATGAGCCTTACGTTGCCAATATGGCAGATAGGATCATAACAGTACGAGATGGTAAAATCCTAGAAGAAAAAGAAAATAATATCCAATAACTTTACTTTAAAGAGTGGGTGGGAACATCTCCAATTAACCTCCAAAAATCCGTAGGATTTTTGGGTTCAGAAAATGCTGCGCATTTTCCTCAACTCCTTTCTTCTTTATGGCGGGATACTCTTTAAAGATTAAAAATTACTGACACATAGTGGCTTTAAATCAAATGAAATACAACACAATATAAACATATTTACAGTGGAGATAAAATGGACTTAATAACACATTTCTTAGTACCTTACATCATTTTAACAGCTATTGGAAGTAAAAATAAACTTGCAGGAGCCTTTGGTGGTATTTCACTTGATTTTGACACTATTTTTATTACCTGGATTGGATTATTATCTCCCCAGCTTTTCATTTTTGCACACAGGGGAATTACGCACTCTTTTATCTTTGCACTCGTAACATCTACCATCTTTTTGTATGTGTTATCCAGAAAGCAGATAAATGGATTTATCAGCAGTATCATAAGGCGCGATATATCCGTAGAATTTACAAAAACTACCATTACACTTGCATATTTTGGGGCACTTATTCATTTATTCCTCGATTTCTTAACAACAAAAGG
>JAEYQZ010000120.1 GCA_023409695.1 Methanobacteriota archaeon
GACCATATGATGCAAACTCCTGTATTTAGGATTTGCTGGCCAATACTGGCGCCGAATATTAGAGATGTATAGCTTGCAGCTTCAGAAGTGTATCTTAAAATATGGATATAGCTTTCCATGCCTCCAGTTAAAATAACTGCAGGTACTAACCAGAGGGATATGGCAACAATAAATGTCAGCAGGCCTTTAGCAATTTTAGTATAATGAATTCTTGCGCTCCATATACAGAATATCCACAGAGGTAGCATAAATTCAAGTATATCCGTTCTAAAGCCTCCGGATAAACCAAGTACAAGTGCAGAAATATATATAAATTTTTCATCCCCTTTAAATAGTTTATATGAAGAATAAGCTATTAAAATACTGAAAAATGCTTCGAAAATGTATATACTTGCAATTTCTCCGTAAAACCAGATGAATGGATTGAATATTAGGAGCAGTGCACTTATAATGCCAACTTTTCTGGAAAATATATCTTTAGCCATAAAATAAACTAAAATAACGCTTAAAACACTAAAAAGTACTGATAAAAATATCATACTGGTATTTGGATCGTTGAATATGTAATTAACAGCCTTTCCTAGAGCTACATACAGCAAATAACCTGGTGGATGCGGCTGCTGCTGCAGAATATTGTAGTTTTCAAATGCCAGAGAATAATTAACCGAATCCCATTCATAGAGAAATTTGCTTGTAAATGGAAGTCTGGTAATGACTACTAAAAGACCTAAAATTAATGGGATTAAAAAATCTAATCTGAATTTTTGTGCACGTGTAAATAAATTTGGCATTTAAAAACTCCTAAATTATTTCCTGCTGCAAGTATCCAGATAAATCAAATTTAAATGGCTAAAGAAAGGGAATAAACAGGTTATAGTTACCTATCTAAACACATTCATTGTTAACTCCATTTAAAGACATTATATGTTATTTTTGAGATTTATAATAAGCATTTTCCCAAATTATTACCAATTTTTACCTTATTTTAACCATATTTCACTAAAAGAGCCTTTTTGTAGTTTTTAATAGAGATTTAAATTTTTATAACATAAAATGACAGGTACTGGTTAAATAAATGAAAACTGGATTTTTAAAATGATTTTGCTAAGGGTAAATCAGGATATAAAAACGGGTAAAATGCTACAGTATAATATTAAACTTATTAAAAATAGTCTTTTTCGTATGATAATAATGCAATATAGTCGAATAAAAGATATGGTCAAATTGAGCACATATATGTCTTTTAGGAGCTGTTTAAGAAGAGTTTATATTTTATATATGTGCTGGCTGATGTACAATATTCTTAATTTTTATAAAAGTATTGAATCATGAAAATGAATCTAAATTTTAATTAATAGAACTACTTTAAATGCATTGTATTTTTTGTACAGGAAATGCCTTAATTTTAGGGACTTTTAGAAAAAATAAAGAAATAATTTAGATAATTAGATCTTTAATTATACAACTATTGATCTAATACCTGATGATTTTTAAACACGTTCATAGGTTGTGGTACGTTCTACTGGTATACGCCCTATATCTTCTATAATTTCAATCATCCGTTCTCGAGGTAAATAATCTCCATCGGACGCCCCTGCAGCTATAGATATTTTATCTTCCATCATGGTGCCCCCAAGGTCATTTGCCCCGCAGCATAGAGCTATCTGTGATGCTCTGATGCCCATTTTTATCCATGAAACCTGAATATTGGGCATGTCTCTACCAAAGAGAATCCTTGCAATTGCATGCACTTTCAGATCTTCCATTCCGCTGGCACCTTCTGATATTTGGCCCAGTTCATTGTTTTGATTTAGGAAGGTCATTGGAACGAGTTCTGTAAAGCCTCCTGTTTCACGCTGTATATCTCTGAGTATCATCATATGGTCGATACGATCTTCCCATGTTTCCACACTGCCGTACATAATAGTAGATGTGGTTGGAATGCCTAAGCTATGAGCTTCTTTAATTATAGTTACCCATTCATCGGTTGTAACTTTTTTAGGGCATATCTGTTCTCTAACCGAATCTACAAGGATCTCTGCAGATGCTCCGGTTAAAGTGTCCATTCCTGCCTTTTTAAGGGCCTTTAAAGCTTCATAAGTAGTCATTTCCGATGATTTCGCGGTCTGATAAATTTCTACAGGGGATAGTGCATGAAGACAGATATCGTATTCTGATTTAATGGCACTAATAAGATCACAGTAATAATCTACAGTCATATGGGGCATGATACCGCCGAATAGGCAGATTTCAGTAGCATTAATTTCTTTTGCTTCTTTAATACTTTCCAGTATTTCTTCAGTTGTCATTTCATACCCAACATGATCTCTAAAAGAGCAAAAAGCACATCCAATCATGCAGTGATCTGTGATATCTATGGCCTTGTTGGCAACGAAGGTAACTTCATCGCCTACAATTTCCTGACGCAACCTGTCAGCAACATCAAATAACTGGAATGGATTTGAATCTACAAGTTTTAAAGCGTCTTTTTTTGTAATTTCTCCAGCAAGTGAGCGTTCGTATATGTCTTTCATCATTAAATCCACCTATTTACACGTTTGAAATATAGACTATTAGAAAATTCATTTTTTCATTTATTTAAGATCTGTATTTATTCAGTATACATCTCATAATACATTTATTTGAACTGATTTATATCGGGTAATTATTGTTTATAAATATTGTTTTAAACTTCAAAAATAATTATAAATTCATTTATTTTATAAAATAAACAGTTTTAAATCCATAAAAAATAGAATACATGGTTAAAATTTTAAGATTTAACCATAACTTTATTGATTTTATACTTTACCGTAGCCGCCAGCAATTTCTTCGTAAGGTTGAATAATTACAAAACCATTACCTCTAAAGGCCATCTGGAAGGTTTCACCGCTGCTTCTACCTAATAATGTACCTAAATTCACATCTGTTTTGTAATCAATGGATAATCCGTCAGACCATGCTACAGTTGCGTTTGGATCAGTATACACAGGCCTGTCAGGAGTTACTGCAAGGGTTATAGGAGTATAATGGGTTGTTATGGCTATCATTCCATATCCCTGGAGTCTTATGTTGAACATTCCTCCAGACATTGAACCGGCACCTGACATCATTTTTATATCCCAGTCGATGCTTTCTTCAAATGCAAGGATATCGTTTCCATTTACATATAACCTGCTGCCTTCAAGGTTTAGAATAGTTACTCTTTTTCCATCATCGGCGAGAAATACATTTCCATATCCTGATGCGGACATAAGCTTACTGCTTTCACCACTAACTTTTTTCATTATAAATTTATCAATTCCGCCTTCAAGGGAACTTTGTTTTTTAAATTTCACTTCACCAGTGTAGGCTACCATAGATCCCAGTTTTGCCCAAACCTTACCATTAAGATTGACATCAAGCAGGTAATCGTTTTCAAGCTCGAATACTTCATTACCTTCGAATTTTTCAGCAGTTTTGTCTAAAAATGCTTGAACTGAGTATTTACTTGCATAATTTGTCTGTTTTTCAACATTTGTTTCTAATTCTTCTTTTGGAACGGGTTCTGTTTTTCCACCACAATCTGGGCAAAAATTAGCTTCTTCAACTATTACATTACATTCAGGACAGTATTTTTCGGATGAAACTTCTACAGGTGCTTCTTCAGCAACCAGGATTTCTTCTACCTTGCTACCGCACTGCGGGCAAAATTTAGCTTCCCCAACATCTTCTCCACAATTTGAACAATTCATATGACCACCTTTCCTTTTTAGTTAGTGCTAACTGGTGATTAATTGATTAAAGTCCTATATAAATC
>JAEYQZ010000140.1 GCA_023409695.1 Methanobacteriota archaeon
GTCTTAGCTTTTAAAAACCGGAAAATGCTAAATGTCTTATTTTTTAAAATTAATTTAACATCATTACGTTTTCTCTGTAACTTGTTTTTTAATAATCAAAATAAGGGGAGGGGAGTTTCCCTTAAAATATGATACTCTGTAATTATGTTTCTCTATCTTCTATAGGGTGTTGGTACTGGTGGTGAAGTGGTGCAGACTCTTTTAAATATGGTTAAAACATGCTGCTCATTTGAGGTAATTCTATAAAGCGGTGGCGGATAATGATACATAATCCATATTTTCCACCCTATTGGGGTTGGTATAGGGGTGTTGATTGTTTTAATTGGATCCCAAGAACAGAATAGATGCTTTGGGCTGTGGATACCTGGCCCTTGTGTGGTATGTGTAACTGGTGCTGCTGATACTGCGGTTGAAAGTCCTGTTGCTGCCATAAAAATCAGTAAGAGAATACTTAATTGTCTTTTCATAAATTTACACCTCCACATTGTATTATCCAGTATAGATCTAAATATTGATTTTAGAAGACCTATGTCTATAATGTAATAATAAATTTTTTATCAATATTAATTATGCAACTAAAGAACTTATTTGGATTATTAATTTCAAATATTGCCAAAATTTTCATTTTTGGCACCGTGAAAATTGAAAATTTTCGTATGCCCTAGCTCAAAAATGAACTCAATCACCACTAATTCATTCAACCTTACACTCCCCAACTTAAAAAAATGCAATTTTTAATATTTAACATGGATAGTCAATATAAACCAAACTATTATCAATTGAAATCAACTTACTTGTTAATAGCTATTTTAACTAAATTCAAAGCAGGTAAAAAAACATGTCCACCAAGTCCAGGAGAGAACGGGAAAAAGAACAAAGGCGAAATGAAATATTAGACGCCGCTGAAGAACTTTTCCTGTCGAAAGGATACGATAATGTCCACATGGATGAGATTGCTAGAAAAGTTGAGCTGGGCAAAGCCACACTTTATCTTTACTTTGAAAATAAAGAAGCATTATTTTTTTCAACTGCTCTTCGAGCCCTGAAAATGTTAGTTTCAATGGCAAGAAAAGGGGCAGATAAAGAAAATAAAGGTATGAAAAAGATTTACGCCTATAGAAAAGCTTATTATGATTTTGTTGAGGAGTATCCTGATCACAGCAAAATATTGTCCTATTCTTCTTCAGTTCCATTTGACCGAAAGAGAATAGAAAATTATGATGAAAATAAGGATCTTAAAGGGAAATCTCAGGGTAAATCAATTTTAGCAAAAGATGTTTACTTGGAAATTATTAAAACCCGTAAAGAACTGCTTGATGATGTTTATGAGTCTATAGAAATAGGGCGAGATGATGGGACTATACGTTCTGATATTGACCCGATTATACTAACAATTCTAACTATGATCGTCTCAGAAGGCTTCCAGGATATGAACATTGAATTTCAAAATGCCCTTACAGATAAGGGAGTCAAATATAAAGACTTTTTAGACAGTGTTATGTCCCTCGTAGGCCAGATGATTGCTAGTGATGATTATTTGAGTCAAATGGATGACAAGTAACTTATAATCTGACTTTTAAAGACATAGTCTAAATCTTAACTAATTTTCTAAATTTTAAAATGAATTTTAAATTATTAAACATATTTTAGCTGTTTTTTATCTTTTTTTAAATGATTATCCTATTTTAGGAATTCATTCTTTTTTGGGATATGCGAAAAATTTTTATATCAGTAACTTCAGTTCATAATATGACTTGAAGTCATACAATGACTTTAAGTCGGAAATGTGAAATGTAGTAATATCCAATCAAATGAACTTAAATGTCTAGATAACGCAATTAAATACATTATAAATCAAATAACGCTTTCAATTAATCTAAAACACTGATAAAACAGTTAGAGACACTAATAATACTTATTCAACGTTAAAACAGGGAGTTATTATATTTCAACATTTCCAAAAGCGTTTTAAAATGAAATTACGGTTTGAGAAATTGGAGGGATACTAAAAATGAGAATTGAAGTTGATGAAGAAAAATGTGTCGGCTGCGGCACCTGTGTGCATCATTGCCCAAAAAGCGGCAAAATATGGGACATCAAAGAGAAAGCCATTTGGTGTGCAAATGGCACTAAAAACATGGAATGGTGCCATAGATGTACCAATTGCCTAATTAGCTGCCCACAAAGGGCTATAAGCGTTAATATGGGCTGATCACTGCCAGTAATGTATGGTATTCCGTTACTATATGGGGATGTGTTGATTCAAAGGATTTCAACCCCAAATAGATGGCATAAAATGTGAAAATGTTAGGTCTAGAATAGGGCGATAAACTCATCTGGAATGCAGATATAGGCGAAAGGGGTAACTATTACAGTTAAAGCTGCTAAAGAAGAAAGATGGAAAATAATCTAATTTTAATTTCATGGAGTTGGGCTAATCAATTTATATTGATAAACTAACCATCGTAAATTCCAGTATTCAATATTCTATTCATTTCACTTTTATCTTTCTTCTCTATTTTGATTTTAACTATGCAGTTACCTCTTTCTTTAATAGCAGGACTTTTACATTTTTTATCCAGATAATCAAATATTAAACAGGGTTTACTTGATAAAAGAGTATCACATGAAGATAATCTGAGATTTTCTATTTTAGCTAATGTAAAAGTTTTAGGAGCTTGACGACTAGGCCATCCGTCATTGTGCTCAAGATAAATCTTAGGATAAATTCTTATGTAGTTTTTATTCATCTCAATATCATTTCTATATGTTTTAACACATCCTACAACGTCTTCTAGGTTATATCCGCATTTTATACAGTATTTATCATTATATTTCTCATTTTCACATGTTGGACAATATTTAAAGGTAAGTCTGGCTTTGTTGCGTAAATCAGGCTCAGGCTCGTAGATAGCCAGTAGTGCGAAACATATGAAAAATAATATGGTAAACGGCCAGTAATATTGATTGTAATATCCAGAAAGGTAAGTTGTGGCCATTGCTAATAAAATAACATAAAAACCAATTAGCTTATAGTGGGAGGTTTTAAGATATTTTCTTCCAGTTTCTAAATTCTCACCACAGGATTTGCATAATTTAGAATTCCAATTTTTTGATCCACATTGGGGGCAATACATATTTAACACCCTTTAAATTTAATTATTTAATATCAGTAAAATTATCTTTAGAAATTAGATTATCATAGGCCCTAGACAGTATTTTATTCATTTTATTCCTCCCCATTAGGTATATAAAGCAGTATATCTCCTTTCATGGAAGGATTCATTGAATCGTGATATGGATAGTTTCCAAGTTCATTTCCGTAAAAATTGTGGCTGTAATTCTGGCCGGGGCTTAATTTACCGCTGTCGAACCATCCGTAATCACTTACGATGCGGTGTGTTTTAGTGTCATTGTTTACCCAAGTAACAGTCGAACCTATATTGGTGTCGGGTATCTGGCTGAAATTTGGGCTGAATCCAGAGCTTTGAATGGTAACGATAGTCGGGCCTGAAGGCATCAAAAATAATGACGCAATAAAAAACAAACCGAAAAATCCTCCAAAGATAATCCCTCCTAATACGTTGCTTTGTGATTTGGAGAGATTTAAGCGCCCTATTTTAGAGTCTATTGATCTAGTCATTTTATATTCTATTCTGGATATTTTCCTGTCAATTTCCTCTATGTTCTTCCCAAAAAAACCGCCAATACCTGCAATCAATGAATAAAATACAAACATGAATACCATGTAGTTATACCCTTTATAAGACCCTAATCCCAAGATCAGCACTATAGTTGAAATTATAATCCCTACGCCGAAACTGTATATGATTCTTTTTTCTGCAGTAAGGTATGTAGCAATGAATCCTCCAAATATAACTGCAGAAGAAATTATAATCTCCATATTCTCTGAAGTTGCATCAAGTGGCAATTTAGGAATCCCCAAGAGATATCCGAAGATTATTATGGGTATAATTACCCCTAAAGTTATAGAAATATCTGGATGTAATTTCATAATCAACCCTCTCATTTTGTATTAATTTTTCATAACTATTTATATCTTTATGATTTCAATCTTAAAGAGGGGATAAATTTTGCATTGAAACTACTGTAAGAAGCAAGGGGAATATCTTGAAGATGAAGCGTTTAAATGATATAGATAATCCTCCTCCAGCACCCTTATATTTAATATACATGCTAATCTAAACTAGTTCAACTGTATATTGGGGGTATCTAATGACTAAAGAAGAAGACTATTATAAATCCAAGAAATCTGATTTTTTTGTCCAGTTTAATGGTTTTTATGAGCGTATCGGTGCTTTAATAGAAGAAAAATACGGCGAAGGGTTCAAAAAAGATGTTATGTCTGAAATTAGGGAAGAATACGAATCGATATATGAAGAAATGCCGTATATCGGTGGATATGAGAATAATTTAACCAGTGACCTTTTCTCTGCTGCAGAAAACCTTGCATTTTATAAAGTTTTAAAAAGGCATGATAAACCCTTAAAGGAAATTGGGGAACTAGCTTATAACGCACAAAAGAAGGTATTTGATGACCACCCGGAACTGGTACCTCCAATGACTAATCCTGAAGTTATCCCCTACATAAAATATGCTGCTCAAGTTTCAAGAGAAAGAAAGTTTCCTGGAGACTGGGTTTATGAATTCATAGAGGGGAATGATGAATTCGATTTCGGCACGGAATTTACAGAGTGCGGAATACAAAAATTATACCACAAATACGACGCTGATGAATTCACACCTTACCTATGCGCCATGGACATTTTAATGAGTGAATGTGGAAATTTGGGTCTTCACAGGACAGAAACCCTTGCTGAAGGTGGTAATAAGTGCGATTTCAGGTATAAAGCTGGAAGAAAAACTAAAATAGCCAGTACTGTGATTAAAACTGACTAGTGCTGTCAATATTGTTATCATTATTGTATTTGCGGATACATTCAATTAACCATTTTTTTAAATCTTTTCAGTAACTTTGTAATTAAATATTAATCCATATTGCCGTTTTTATGGGCATAAATAGCATTTTAACTATTATTTATCCGAATTTGGGGTTCATGAATTATGATTTCATTTAATAAACTTTTTTTATTCATTATATGTAAATAAACAGTCCATAATATCTAATTATGAGAAAAGTATTTATGTAATTTGCTTAGAATACTAATCATTTTATTATAGGCAAAAGGGGTTGAAGAAAATACTGTGTATTTTCTGAACTTTTCGAAAATCATTTATGATTTTCGAAGGCCCGAACACTGCCAAAATTATGAATTTTGGTGCCCCGAAAACAAAGCATTCGAAAATTTATAATTTTCGATGTTGAAGGAAATCTACGATTTCCTGAACAGCAAGATCCGCAGGATTTTTGCATGCGTCAAAAAATCATGGATTTTTTGACAGTTTTCGAGGGCTATGTGTTCGACGGCAACAAAATTTTTGTTAAAAAAATTTTGGAGGTGAAAAGGATTCAAAGACAAATAATATTAATAACTATTACACTGTTTTTTATTATTACAACATGCTGCACTGTCTCAGCAGCAGTAAATGATAATGATACACAATTATCCTCTAATTCAAGTACTGGTCCTGTAAATACAAGCGTTGTGATTTCGGGTAATGTCAAGAGATGTTCAAATGGAGATAATTTTCAGGGCGTTACAGTCACAGCTTTTAAAAATGGGGTTAAATTAGCGAGTACAACTACAAAGGCAGACGGAACATACACTCTAAACTTTCAGAGTGTAGATAAAGTTTTCACAGTCACTGCCAGCTATCCTGGCCATAAATCATCCAGTAAAACGGTTACTGTAAATAATAACTCAATATGTAGGGCAAATTTCCAGTTAGGAATGGATAATGTTTATGTATCTCCTGCAGGAAGTGATACAACTGGTATTGGGACTGCAGATAATCCATATCAAACTATACAGAAAGGTCTGGACAATGTTAATCCTGGAGGGACAGTTTACCTAGCAAATGGAACTTATGAAAGTACAGGAAATATCAATAAAAATGTCCGTATTGCCGGTGCAAGCCAGGAAAGTACTATTTTAAAAGGGTGTTCATTTTATATTCCGAGTTCTATCAATTTTACAGTTATAAATTTAACAATTAAACAGAGTATTATGCCATCCTCTTCTATTTTCAATTTGAGAGGTAGTTGCCGCATTATAAATTGTACTTTCATAGGTATTGAAAGAAATAAATATCCTGCCATCTACAATTTGGGCACCTGTTATATTGCGGGTTGTACTTTCATAGGTCATAATTCAAGTGAATATGAAGATGATATGGGTGGCGGTGCTATTTGCAACTTGGATACTATTACTGGTTTGAGTGATTGTACTTTCACTGGTAACACTGCATTTATTGGCGGTGCTATTTGGAATAAAGGTACTATTGACTATATCATTAGATGTACTTTCACTGGTAACTCTGCAATAAATCCAGTAGGTACTAGTGCTGGTGGTGCTATCTGCAATCAGGGGACTATTGATTATATGAATGGGTGTACTTTTACAGATAATTTTGCAACAGGGACTCGTGGTTCTGAAGGCGGAGCTATTTCCAATGCAATTTATTGGGGAAAGGGAAATAGTGGACGTATTAACATTGTAAGTGGCTGTACTTTCATGGGTAACAGTGCAAATTATGGTGGTGCATTATTTAATAGTGGAAACTATATTGTTTTGATGTATTGTTCTTTCATTAGTAACACTGCAAGCATTGGTACTGAAATTTATAATATGGGTACTGTAGTTGCTGAATATAACTGGTGGGGTTCAAGCTCAGGTCCATCTTCCAATCAACTTTACAATGTGCAAGTTAGTAAATGGTTGAGAGAACCCATTGGTCTAGGTTTAGGATCAGGTAATCCTAACTCGAGTAAT
The DNA here is from genome assembly GCA_023409695.1 of Methanobacteriota archaeon. GTDB lineage: Archaea > Methanobacteriota > Methanobacteria > Methanobacteriales > Methanobacteriaceae > Methanobacterium_D. The sequence goes on from JAEYQZ010000140.1 coordinate 6,915, forward strand.
GGAAATGAATCAAGTAATGGAACTTACAATACAGTAAACGCCGCAGGCAAAATAACAGAAACAATAGGGCTGCAGAAAACAGGTATACCTTTAAATTATCTATTGCTGGCAGTTTTAATGGTTTTAAGCAGTTTTATAGTGCCAAAAAGAAAATAATACTCTTTACTTTTTTTATTTATTAAACTAAACTTTTTATTTTTAGATTAAATAAATCCATTGGCTATCAATCAATTGTTTAAAATTCGAATAGCTGTGCTGCAAGAATCAATAGAATATCTTGAAAACAAGCATCGATTTAGAAAAATCCACCTCAAATCAACATATAACATGAACAATACACTCGTTCGTTAATACTATTTGAAGCTCCAAGTAATATAAATAAAATAACGTTCTAAATTATTAATGGAGTTAATTTATATAACACGTTTAAGAGGCGAGTGGTATGGTTAAAAAATTAGCGATATGTGATGAATGCGATTATAAAGGCGTTGCAAATGTAATCGAAATGGAAGACAGTGACGACAAATACTGGGATTGTCCAAATTGTAACAAACGGCACATAAACGAAGGCACCGTAATTTAAAAAGGAAATGTTGCAAAAGTAGGCATTTTAACCTTAAAATTAAAAGTTTGCAATGTGGTTTCCAAAGTACAATCTATTATAATCGCTTTTTTTATAAAATGGGAAAAGTTGCTGGCGGCTCATTTGTTTATGAATTTAAAAAATATGACCAGATACGCCAGAAAAATCAAGATATTAACAAATAGCCGTTCCCATAATAAATGCCTGAGAAACAGGTAATCTACGGTAAATATGATAATAGCAAAGATCACTACAGATGCTATATTCCTAGATGTTGGTTTAACTTTTTTCATGTTTTCTTATATTTACCGAGATTCTATTTAATTTCATGGTTTATTTCAAGTTATCTTTTTGTGATATTCCTGTCTAACTGTATTTATGAGTTACAAATTACTTTTTGATTTAACTCTGTTTTACAATTAAAATCCTAATAAATCAAGTACTTTCTCTTCAACATGTCTGTTCTGACCTTTATAAGGGAAATTGTGTGGATACAGTACTGGATTGAAATTCAATTCGATGATGCTGTGGTTGTTTTTATCAGGTTTTGCTTTTATGTCCTGAATGATCATATCTACTCCGCAAATTTTTGCTTCTACAGCTTTTGACGCGTCTAAGGCAATTTCTTTATACTGATCATTTATATCATCTGTAAAATCGATGCTGTCGCCGCCTGTACTGATATTGGAATTTTCCCTGAGATATACAATTTCTCCATTACTTGGAACATAAGATATGTCTTTATTTTGAGAAGCCAGGTTATTTTCTTCTATCGGACCTATATTAATCTTTTCAAGTGGGGTTATGTGCCCTTTGCCCCGCCTAGGGTCCTTATTTTTTTCATCAACCAGTTCTTTAATGTTGTGCACTCCATCCCCCACAACATTTGCGGGAACTCTGTGCATTACTGCCGCAACTTCATCATCGATTACTAGAAATCTATATTCCTTGCCGGGTATGAATTCTTCAATCAAAATGTGGTTATCATAGCTTAATGCTTCTTTAACAGCTCTTACATAGTCTTCTTTTGACTTTAAGCCCTTAAGTATTGAAACTCCTTCTCCAAAGTTGGTGGATTTGGGTTTTATCACAATATCTTTACTTATAAAGTCGGGATATTTGCTTAAAGCTTCATCTATGTGGTTTAATGTTATACCTGAAGGTACATTGATGTCATGCTCTTTAAGAATTAACTTGGTTAGTTCCTTGTTTTCCATGATTAAGGCGACTATATATGTATCTGCAGAGGTTTTGGTCGCCTGCTTAATATATTCGACTCGCCCACCTTTTTTTAGACGAATGAAGTTATCATCCTCATCAAGTATTTCAACATCAATATTTCTTTTTAAAGCTTCTTTTATGATAATTTGAGTTGAAAGTTCAAGCTGTTTGTAGTTTGTTATCATAATTTGCCTCTTTATATGTTGTAATCAATATTCACATAGCATTTGAATTATTTTTAGCATATCTTATCCCAAATTCTAAAAGATTTTCATCATTTTCTCTCATTTCTACTTTAATCCTTTCAGAGGGTAATAATGATATATCAAAAAGCTTTCGGCGTTCTTTTTCTACACTTGCGCTGTATTTATTATCTTCAGTGTCTCTGTCCATCAAATCTGCTATGGTTCTGAGTTTTTCAAATATTTCTTCTCCCCATGATTTCAAGCTAATTTCACTACCGTCGTATTTTTTAAGCTTTAAACCTTCTTTTCTTCCAATAAGTGAAACTAAATGATGGTTTAAGTTTATTTTTGTGTGTTCACCCTCGGTGATGTGGGGACTTTCCTCAAACAGGCAGAAGTGCATGAAAACCTGGAGGAAATTCATCTGTTCAATACTTAAACCCAATTTTTCAAATGGGTTTAAATCTAAAATCCTTACCTCCACATATTCTACACCTCTTTTCTCCAGCGCATCTAGAGGTGTTTCCCCTTCGTAAATAGGCTGTTTCAGCCGAATCGAAGAGTAAAATTCACTTTCTTTTTGTAAAATATTTTCGTTGAGTTGTATTTGAGAACCATTCCTGTAAATACCCAGTTTTGAAAAGTTTTCATCCTTAGTTGACAGCATTCTACGGAGCTTTGTAGAGTATTCTTCTAAACTATTGAAGTACATATTCTCCTTTTTAAGGCTATTTGAGTAACCAAATCTACTTACACGTAGAGATGTTGCATATTGAATGCAGTTTTCAATGATATCCTCATAATTGAGACAGCATTTTTGAATTATTTGGAGTTCCTTTTTTATAACTGGATAGTAAGTGGGATGGCAGAATGGGGATGCGCCAAAAAGATAAATTAAGATCCAGCTGTAGCGCATGAAGTTTCTTGCAAGTCCAAAATGTATTTCATCAACAAATAAACGTTTATCTTTTTTATTTCCGAATTTTTTATATAAATAATTAATCATTTCCTCGCTAAAGGAAAAATTATAGTGAATTCCTGATATCATCTGCATTTTTTTACCGTATCTGAGTGCCAGCCCTTTTCTATATGTTTCCATATTTTTTCCATCTTCAGAACCAGGAAAACATGCAATGGGGATGTCCTCTTCGTCTGGAAGCTTTGGAGGCATACTGAGCGGCCATAATAGTTCATTATCAATACCCTGTTCAACCTCAAGGTTTATTATATTTAATGATTCATACGCTTCTTCAGATGAATTAAAAGGTTTTGTTATCATCTCAACCTGACTTTCAGAAAAGTCATTGGTAATATGTGGATTTTTGGTTTTATCTCCAAATACGGGGGGATGTGGCGTTAAAGCAAGATCGCCTGTGGAAAGAATTCTTTGACACTCTTTTTCCAGCCCAAAATTGCCTTCTACTAATAATTTTCCTTTATTATCCTTTAGGAAAGATTTTGATATTTCTGAAAAATTCCAGCTCATAAAATCCTCTTTTTCATTTTATCAGCAATTAGTTATGTTTTAAAAAAACTGTAAAAACTCTCTTATCTATTTACTACTATTAATATGTTCCTTAAATGATTGCTAAAATCTGATTTGCATTTTTTTAACGCTCATGCATGATCTTGCACGGTTTATGCCTTTTCATATTAATTGTCCGGGTTAATTTAAGTTAAACTTGTTTAAAAAATTTTAATTTATTTAATCAACGATTTACATAAATTATAGCATTAACATTAACACAAAATTCCAGACATGGGCATTTTTTAAAATGCTGTAGAATAATTTAGAATTTATTTATTTTATTGTTTTATAATAATGAAAAAATATATATAAACTTAACGATAGTTATAATAAATAATATGGCATCTGGAATTTTAATCGGATGAATTTACTATATAAACCGCATGAATGTCATTAATTTGATAAAAATTACTGAAGAGGTTAAATACAAATATTGGGCTAACATAAAATGTTTGAAAAAGATAAGAAGACATTAACATGTATGTTATTGATTATGATGTTAGTATCAATACCTGAAATTAAGGATCTTTTTTGATGTATTAAATTTCTAGAATATACACCAAATTTAACTACAAATAAAAGAGAATATGTTTAATCAATATGATTATTTTCAACAATTTTTAAATAAAATAAAAAAAATGGAATTAAGATGCGCAATATGACTCTAAATAGTAAGATGGAACAGCCAGTAAACATAAATAATGATTTAGATGAGGGCTGCTGTTCAGTTATAATACAGGTTACAGGTAATCATCATGTAGTTGCTTTTAGGAGAGATGCAACATTTCCTGCTGACTTAATGATCACCCAAAACAGCTTCTATGGAAAAAATGCAGAAATACAATACAAAGTTAATGGCGGTCTTTTTTACCATACTGTAATAACCAGCGATGGTTGGATTGTGGGCAGTGGTGGTATTGGATCAAATTATAACCATGAATTAATGTCACTAGCGGGTCAAATAATGGAAAATGGGGCAATAGACCAGGAATCTATGCAAAAAGCTCAATCTATCCTAACCCGCATGGAAGTGGGACACTTTTTAATCAAAGGCCCGGACAATTATGTCGGATTTGTAATCCAATTCACAGGAACTACGTTAAATAAATTGTTTAAAATGCAGGATGGAGAATTTATCAGTGTGCCCAACGCACCGCAGTATTACAGGGAAGGAAAGTATGCTGTGTTTAACAGCAACCCCATCCGCGCTGCTGCTGAGATAGAAGGCACAGATCTCTGGGGAATCAACAGACGCGACGTGATAATTCACGATGTACAAAAAAACGTAAATAACACAACACTCCAAATTTGGGCGTCATTTGATGATGGATCAATGATTAATAGAAATGATGGTAAAGGCGGTCCAGATGACATACAGTTTTTAGATAACCAAATAACTTATGGAAAGGATTTACCAATAATACCCAACATGACGGGAATTGGCCAAATGAACCTGATTAATGACAAAGATATGGATAAAAAAAGTATAAAATATTTATCAGAAGAATTATGCCATAACTATGGAGACATTTGCGATTTAGAGAAGGATTTCAAAGAATATATGGCTGGAAAATCTTCGGGATCAGCATTCAAATAAAATATGGAAATAGTACTGGGCAGTAGGCTGCAATAAAATTAAAAAAAATCACTCTTAAGTTTAGAGTGTTCATGTATTCAGGTATTTAACAAATATAACCAGATATCCCAGAACAATTAAAATATTGACCACTAAGCGCTGCCAGAACAGCTTCCTGAGGAACAGATAATCTACACTGAATATTATAACAAATATAATCACTACAGATAAAACCTTAATCGCTAGACTGACCATTTTTAATCATCTCGCTTTTATATTATGTTGATTTTTGTATTTAACATGTGTGAAATGGCAATACCGATTTCTTTTTTATAGATAGCCTAGTAATTAACCTTTCTTTAAAAAATAATAGTCGAATCATGATAGGGTCATGATTTCATTTTTTTGTAATGCATTAATTTGTTTTAAATGTTTATTTTATGGGGAAGCTTGTTTAAAACACGCCCTTTATTTGTGACATGTACCATATCCTCAATTCTTACCCCAAAGTCATCTTTAAGATAAATACCAGGCTCTACAGTTATAACCATGCCTTTTTCAAGTACTGTCTCGTCGCGTTTAGATAAAGAGGGACTTTCATGCACCTCAAGACCTATGCTGTGGCCAGTTGAATGTATAAATGATTCGCCGTATCCATACTCTGTAATTAAATCTCTTGCAGCTTTATCTACTTCACAAACTTTAACACCAGGCTTTATTGCAGCGATCGCACTTTTTTGGGCTTCAAGTACTATGTCAAATATTTCCTCGTGTCTTTCAGTTTCTATAATTGTCCTTGTGGTATCCGAACAGTAATTGTTGTAAAGGGCACCCCAATCGATTACTACTGGCCTTTCTAAGGTATTGTTAGATACATCTGCATGGGGGAGTGAAGAACGCTTCCCTGATGCGACAATGGTATCAAAAGAAGCTTTTTTTGCGCCTTTGAGCCTCATGTTGTATTCTATTTCTGCCCCAATTTCATTCTCGGTTTTACTGTCGTCGAATTCGGTACTCTTAAATGCTTTTTCTGCAATTTCAAGTGCTTTTTCAATGTTTTTCAGTTCAGCATTTGTTTTCACGCTTCTCATTCGCTCAACAATGTCTGTAATTTTGGTTTCAAATGAGGAGTCTTTTTTCAGCCTCTCAAATGTTTCAATATTCATTGAACTTTCAAGTCCAATGGTACCGTTTAATGATTCTTTAAGTTCCTTTATGGGCTTAAGCTCTTCAACAGGGATTTTTGAATTTAGGAGAGCATCTTCCATGTCCATTTGATTGGTTAAAAGTACAGGTTCATCTTTTACTATTAAAATTGAGGAAGCTGAGGGCATGAAACCTGCTAAATAATTTATATTATTTGGATTTAAGATGAGTAGAGTATCTATGTTTTCTTTCTGTATTTGGTCGGTTATTTTCATTATTTTTCCTCAAAAATGTTGTTTTTTTGGTTTGAAATCTATATATTCCCTACACAGGCTTTATTTTTGTGGTTCCAGAAATTAAGTTATTTTTAAATTTATAAATTTCCTTTAATTGCATCCATGAGCTTTGCCATGATGTCTTCGGGTATTTTCCTTTCTATCGGCTGGGGAATGTATCCAAAATCAGGGTCTTCAAAAGTTACACCTTCGAATTCCACCTTGTGAGCATAACGCGGTATAAAATGCCAGTGAATTTCAGGGTTAGGTGGATCCTCTCTATATGCTTTATTCATGAAGCAGCTCCAGTTAAAAAGCGTTGGATGGAATGCTTTGGTTAAAGTAGTTTCTAATTTTTCCACAATTTCAGTAAATTCAGCCCATTCATCACTTTCCAGATCGCTTAATTTATGGCATTGTCTTTTAAGCACAACCACTCCTGTTCCAAGGAATCTCTGGCTTGGGGCAAGAAAAATCATCCAGTGTTCTGTTTCATAAATTAAATTTCCATAAGCACCTGGCATTTGACAGTATTCACATTTTACTTCCATTTTTATACCCTTTTAAAAATTAAAAATAATTTATATAGATTAATAATTATCTCTTTATATTTATTTAAACTCTTCCTTTTAATTGTATGAATATGGACTATCTGGACTCCATTGGAGTATTAACTGCCATTTTTTGTAAATTATAGTTAAAATAATCCTATTTATTAATAAATTGTGGTCTGTAAGGTGTAATTTTTAAATATGTGAAAAAATACAGAAAATTATAGAAAATTATGATTGTTTAAGTGTTAACTAGTTTGATGATTTGTTTGGGCAGTTTAGTGAGTTAAAGTAATTATCAAGCTA
>JAEYQZ010000177.1 GCA_023409695.1 Methanobacteriota archaeon
CAGAGTATATTTGCATTTCGGAAGTAAACAATAATAAAAAAACCTTATTCAACTTAAATTGAAAAGGGGGTACATTTCTAGTAGCAACCAAAAATCACCACAAATCTACCAAACCAACATCAAACTCGAATAATTCTACATTTCTGCAAACAGATTCAAGTCCTCATATGATATAACTACAGTCGGAAAAACCAGTCTTCACAGAGTGATATTATCACACTCCAACCGACGCCTTAAACCATAGTACTTTATAAGCGTCATGGCCGAAAATTTCTTTTCAAACCAACGCATACTATACTAGAAGCTTGTAGTTTTACAAGTTTTCTAGAGTTTCTTGCACAAGGTTCGAAACAATTCAAACCAGCGCATACTATAGGCACAAGCTGTAGATTAACAAACTTATTAGAAAATACTGCACAAAATGTGTTAATTCAAGCTCAATAATTAATATTACATGTATTTTTACAAATTTTTTAGAATTTGATAGAATATTTATTAAAGGTTGCATGTCACTAGATTTATCTACACTAAGCAGGATTAAATGGAGATTAGTATAAAAAAATAGAATTTTCAGTGCTGAAAAATACTTACTATCAAAAATTTTCAATTTTTGATGTTTACAAATCTTTGATTTGTAACCGTGAGAAATGAAATTTCTCACATGTTTACGAAACTGAAAGTTTCGTAACCGTAAAATTCATAGAATTTTACATGCAACAAAAAATCAAGTTTTTTGTTATAAGCTGTCAAAAATCATAGATTTTTGACGTGTAAAATCTGTAGATTTTACAAGTTCGCTATACTATAATATAACGAACTAAAAATGTAATGAATTACACCTATTTTATCTAAAATTTTCAAAAGTTGCAATTAACTTAAAAAGAAATTTAATTTTAATTACCATCTTCGCCATCCACGTCTTCCTCCAGGCCGTACAGCTCCGGTTAAATCTACAATAATTCCTCCGATTAAGCCACCAATAGCTCCAACTACTATCATTATTACAACTTCCTGAACTGTAACAAGCCCGACATATGAAGATAACTCCGCAGAAAATGCAGCAATTTGACCTTTAAACAAGCTTAATATCCACAGGATTATAGCGCCGATAACACCAATAAATGCACCATTAACTAAACCATCAATAATTCCACCATATACTATGTAGCCCACTACAATACCTGCAATTAGAAAGCCCAAAACAGAAATAGGTAATCCAAAAACGGATTTAACTCCAATAACAGCTAAAAATATGGTGATTACAACTGCAATAATAAATCCTTCAATTACAGCTCCTAAACCCATTTAAAATCATTCCCGATTCTATAAATCACAAATATTAGGATTATTCATCCATATTTACCGATTCTCTAAAGACATTTCCGCAGTTACCACAGATACATTGAAACTCAACATAAAAATCGGTTAGGTAACTTGCAGTATAATGAATTTTTTCTGCATCTTCACATACTGGACATTGAACCATTTTATCACTTTATCTACAAAATTTTCTTTTTTCGTATTCTTTATAGGGTACTCGTACTAAACACACCCATCATATTACTAATTATTATGATTTTAATATTTATTATATCTAACTCTTTTTCAACATTTAAAATTCAAAAATTTTCGGCCGTAATTTAATGAAAAATTTGCCATTTGAGATAAAAAGCAAAATCCATTCGTTAAATTTCTATCAAACACAGAAATTTAGAATTTACCGGAATAAATTCACTAAATACATAATTAATAAAGAATTAAAATTCAAAAATGTCTGAAATACACTTATTTTAACTACTTGAGGCATATGTAAACATACAAAATCATGATTTTTTTTCAAAAAAAGTAAATTTTAACAATTTGGAAAGTATTACATTTAGTTTAATTTAATAGCAGAACTTCTTTTTTATATGCTGACTCATGTTGAGGTGATTTTTTAAGATGTATCTGAAAATCTAACTGATATACAATACATACTAAAAACAACGTTAATTATTAGTCATTAATCACATAGTATATTCAAAGTGTAGAAAGGAGATTTTCATGGGCGCGATAACGGTTTGTATTCCAGATGAGTTAGAAATAGCATTTAGAAGAATTACAAGAATTAAATACGGTGATAAACAAGGCCGTCTTTCAAGAGGAGCTACGGAAGCTCTCTACGAATGGTGTAGAAAGGAAGGTTTTGAGTATATTGAATCTGAAGATAGAGCTTGTGAATAATTATATTTAATTAATTGTTTTTTGATCAACCTTTTTTCTAAAAAGGTTGATTTGAAGATAGGGCATGCGAGTAATTGAATTTGATGTGATTAAATGAAAAAGTAATTTAAATCAAGAACTGACTAATCTATTCCCTTACAAACACAATATTTACATAACGACAGATTATCCTTAATAAAAATACGTTTCCCAGTACAGAAATAAATTCCATCTTTTTTATATACTCTCCCACCATTTGAAAACACAATTCCCTGAGGATGTAATGGCTTTTTTGCAATAAAAGTTAAATATATAGATATTGCCTTGATAAATTCTTTAAAGTCTTCATCATCCGGCGCATACAAACTAAAATAATGATCAATTCTGTTTTGAAGGTCTCTTAATTTTTCTTCATCAACTTCTTCGTCCAATCCGTTGCATGATGAGTTTAATATCTTATTGAAATTTTCCAAATTATATCTGGACATAATTTGATTTAGAGAATCTTTTTTCCCACTATCCTGCATTTTCGGTTTGTATTTTTCCATACACTCTTTAAGCTTTGAAAGTAACTGTGAGGTTTTCATTAATATCCAAGTTATATTTTATTTTCATATCATTTCCAGTTATCTAATCAAATATAGGTAAATTTTTTATCAGTTAGCATGCAATATTAATATAATCTACTTAAAACGGTGCTATTATGCCTTATTTAATCTGTGATAAATGCAATCTCTACTACGAAATTGAAGACAAAAACGAGATAATGGATTTTCATACATGCGAGTGCGGTAATGAACTTCAGTATTTTAATACAATCGAAGAATACATGTACGGAGAGCCGCAGAATTCATATATTGCAGACGATAAGGCAGAAGAATCTGAGGGAAAAGGGATATTCTATTCAGTTAACAAAAAGAATCTTGTAAATCTTCAGATGGAAATGTTAAAAGAAAATAAAGAACGTAGAGAAAGGGAACATTTAAAAAGAGACCTTAATTACAAAATAAACCATGCTATGGAAGTTGCCAGAGAGAAAGGTTCAAATGATTCCAAAAATGAATATGAACCCCTGATTGTTAAAGAATATGGAGATAATCCATTTAAAAAGCAAAAAGAAAAACTAATGCGCACAATGAAATTGTTAAAAAAATGGAAAGGGGAATAATCCCATTAATTATACACTATTTTTAATTGATAATTACATCAATCCCTGTTCTCTTTTGGTAAACATATAAGCAGACACGAAGATCATCAACAGTGCGAATGCTGATATGACCAGTATACTGAGCTCCAGAGGAAGTGCTGATTGATGTAAAATAACACTTCTCAGGGCATCTACCCCATATGTAAGAGGATCCAGGTATACTGCAAACTGAAGCCATGTAGGAAGTCCTGTTACAGGGAAAAGAGCCCCGCTTAACAGAAATATCGGAAGCACTATGAAGCTCATTATCAGGTTAAATCCTTCCATACTGTCTGTCAGTGAAGCAATTAATAATCCTAAACCTGCAAATCCAAGAGATATGATAATTATCAGCATTATACTGGCCAGGAATGCAACGACGGTCATCTGAACTCCAACTACAAATGACAGAAGCAGCAAAATAACTCCCTGAATCAATGCAGCTGTGCCAATACCCAGTGATTTACCCAGTACAATTGATGGACGGGATATTGGAGCCACCATTATTTCTTTTAAGAATCCATACTGTCTGTCCATGATTACAGATAATCCGGAAAATATTGTGGTAAATAGAATAGTCTGCCCAATGATACCTGGATAAATGAAAGCCTGATATCCTCCAGGAATTCCTCCAAAACGTATTGCAGAACCTAAACCCGTTCCAAATATCAAAAGCCATAGGAGAGGAGTTACCACTGAAGTTAAAATTCTTGAACGATATCTGACGTATCTTTTAGTTTCTCGGAGCCAGATGGTGTATATTCCTTCCAGTTCAGGCATTATCTTCCCCCCTCAACTATTTTGGATCCAGTATACTTGATAAAGACGTCTTCCAGATTAGGGTGTTCCACTTCTATAGATTGTATATGGATACCGTGAGAACTTGCAAATTCTACCACTTCAGGTACTAAATTTTCACCTCTCTCCACCATCATTTTCACTTCGCCGTTCATAGAGAAAATATCCCTGGTAAATTTCAGCTCTTTAGCTTTTTCCACGAATTTTTCAGGATCATTTACTTTGAGAGTTATAGTATCTGCCTTTAATTCTCTTTTAAGGTTGCTTGGAGAATCTGCAGTGATTATCTCACCTTTATTTATGATAGCCACTTCATCACATAGCTGATCTGCCTCTTCCATATAGTGAGTGGTTAAAAGCACAGTAATATCCTGAGTCTGAGTCATGTTATAAATATACTCCCAAATATTTTCCCGGGTTTGAGGGTCCAGTCCAAGGGTAGGTTCATCTAAAAAGAGTACCTTAGGGTGGTGTATAAGTCCCCGGCCAATTTCAAGCCGTCGTTTCATTCCGCCAGAATAAGTTTTTATGTATTCATCCACTTTTTTCCCCAAAGCTATGAGATCTAAAATTTCTTCAATACGTTCTTCTCTAACATCTTTAGGCACCCCATAAAGAGAAGCATGCATTTCAAGGTGTTCTCTACCAGTTAAAATATCATCGAGGGCTCTGGATTGGAATACTATCCCTATAGATTCCCTAACTTCTTTAGCCTGTTTTACTATGTCATAGCCATTTACAATTGCAGTCCCTGATGTAGGACGCAGTATCGTACATAGCATAGATATAAGTGTTGTTTTTCCAGCCCCATTGGGCCCTAATACTCCATATACAGTATTTCTTGGAACTTCAAGATTAATAGAATCCACAGCAATGAAATCATCATATCGTTTGGTGATGTCTTTAGTTTCTATAACATTTGCCATAATATCCCTCAGTTTGTCCTGTTTTTACTATAAAAAAGTGCTAAAAGTATTGTCATATTAAACAGATTATAAACCTTATTATAATTTGTTTTTGAAAAGATATATAGTTTTAAGTCATATTTTGGTAAATTGATTAAATAAAAGCAAATAATAGCATTACTGGCATGCAAAAAGTAAAGTATGGGCTTAATATTATTTAATCAGCTTATTCTATTTTGAAATAGTATCAACAGAAATTTAAAGACCCTACATTAATTTAGTAAGTAGACTTAAAATAATAAAATGTAATAATAATATTTAATAATTTTGTATTACAAATATAATAAGGATGAAAACCGATTTAAAAATAATACTGCTTATTTTCTTGAGTGCAGCACTGCTAATTTCTATTAAGGGTTTAGAGGAAAATTTAGGGATTCTGGATATAGTTACAATTTTTGTGACGTTTATATTATTTTTAACAGGTTTTGCATTTTTAACCGCTTCAGTATTGAATCTAATAAGTCAGATTTCAACTATTTTATTTAAAAAATAAAAAATATTTAAAATATCAGATAAAGAATCAGTGCATTTATTTTAATATTAACTATTCTAATTTAACACTTGAGTTAAATCTAAACTTCTAAATAATGAATTAATTCATTTTTCTCTCTTTTAGAGTTAATATCTGTAAAACAGGTACATAAATTTATATATTTTTTATTATAAAAATACAATACAATCATACAGAAAATGCTTGAATTCATTTAAAATAGTGCTGATTTCAGCCGTATTATAGCCATAACTTCAAAGTATCTCATTAGAGGATTATAATGAAAACAAGCTAGGGATGAGAATATGATATTTGAAATAATCAAAAGCGAAGGAATAGCACATAAATCATATTTTATAGGATCAAACAGGGAAGCAGCAGTTATAGATCCCCGTAGAGACTGTGATTCTTATGTAGAGTATTCAAAAAAACATGATATGGAAATAACCCACATATTCGAAACTCACTGCAACGAAGACTATGTAATTGGTTCACGTGAGCTTTCAAAAAGAGTAAATGCTGGAATATACCATGGTAAAAATCTAGATTTTGCCTATGGGAATCCGGTAAGCGAAGGAGATAAGTTTAATATAGGTTCGGTTGAATTAAAAATTCTTGAAACACCAGGACATACTGATGAGAGCATATCAATCATGCTTACAGATAAAGAAGTATCTGATGATACATACATGATTTTTACTGGTGATGCGCTTTTTGCAGGCGAAGTGGGTAGAACTGACCTTTACGGTGAGGATAAAGTCCAAGAAATGGCAGGAAAACTTTATGACAGTCTGTTTCAAAAAATTCTTCCTTTAGGAGACCATGTTCTCGTATTCCCAGCACATGGATCTGGTTCTGTATGCGGGGCAGATATTCGTGAAAGTGAATTCACAACTATAGGATATGAAAAGAAAACTAACCATGCTCTTCAGATGAATAAAGAAGATTTTATTAAGTTTAAATTAAATGAAAAAATGGTTAAAGCGCCGTATTTTGATAAAATGGTCGAATATAATAAAAATGGCGCTCCAATCCTCTGCAGACTTCCATACCCCCGCCCATTAAGCCTAAGTGAATTTAAAAAACACATGAAAGATACACAAGTTGTGGATGTTAGAATGGCTGCAAGTTATGCAGGAGGGCATATTCCAGATACTTTAAATATCTGGAAACACGGACTGACTTATTTTGCAGGATGGATGCTTAATTACGAAGATCCAATTACACTAGTTGATGAAAATAATGAATACATCGATCAAATTCTGAGATACCTCATAAGGCTCGGATACGATAATGTATTTGGATACTTAGCTGGAGGATTTACCAGCTGGTATACCAAAGGAGAAGAACTAGAAACAATAGATATCTGGTCTGTACATGAATTAAAAGAGCGTCAAAATGATGAATCCATATTTATTCTTGATGTGAGGGAGTTTGGAGAATGGGAAGATGGATATATTGAAGGAGCATACCATATTTATGTAGGAGACCTGCAGTACTGCCTTGGTGAAGTCCCAAAAGATAAATATATTGTTGTATACTGTGATACTGGAAATAGAGCCAGTATAGCAGCAAGTATATTGAAAAATAATGGTTATGAAGGAGTTGCTAATGTGCTCGGCAGTATCCGTGCCTGGAAAGCAGCAGGATATCCCCTGGTTAAATGAGGTTGCAATATGAGTTCAATTTTAGATATTGAAGAGAAAGCAAATAGATTAAAAAAGGAAGATGAAGACTCATTTAGACTGTTTAACAATATTTTTCAAGTATCAAGCGCTGAAGGACGCTTAAAAATCCCATTATCATTTAAAGAAAAAGTTCATACATATTTTGGGAATAAAGATGAATCTGGAAAGATTATAGAGTCTAAAAATGAAGTCATTGAGCGAATACAAACCCAAAAAGTGATTAAAACCTACAACAAATGGACAGGTGAAGGATCTCTGTTCAATTCTCTAAGGGCAAGCAGACCTGGAATGAAACCTCAAGAGAGAAGTAAAGAACAGGAGAAAGTTCAGGAATACATTAAAAAATCTAAGGAAAATTGCGATTTTTGCCAGGCTGAAAAATACACTCCAGAAGATGTTTTCGGAAGAGTTCAGGGCAAACACTGCATTACTGGAGCAAATATTGCCAAATATGACGCATGGAACAGCATGGTATTTTTTAAAAAACATAATCCACTTGATTTCACACAGGAAGAACTATCTGATTATATAGAAACAGGATTTAAATGGTTTAAAAAAGTCAATAATCATGATAAACAGTTCGTATCTCCAATTTTTATCTGGAACTGTCTTCCAAAAGCAGGTGCTTCACAGGTTCATGGTCATGCACAGGTTTTAATTACAAAAAATGTTCATTACGCCGGAACACAATTTTTAAGGAAAAATTTTAGAAGCTATATGCAGTTAACTGGCCGGAACCTTTTTAAAGATATATATAATGTCCATAATGCACTTGGACTTGCCTTAGATAGTGATGTAAATGGTTTTGCAAGTTTAACTCCCATTAAAGAAAAAGAATTCATAATTATCTCAAGAAACAATCCATCAACAAATGAAGACGTAAAAAAAGCCATTTATAGAGTACTTCGATGCTATATTGATGAGTTAGGAGTAAACAGTTTTAATTTAGCTATTTCTTGTCCATCATTCGGCGAAACATTTCTCCCCTACATTATAAGAATTGTAGACAGGGGCAGTATTTTTAAACCAACTTCAGATATTGGTGCTATGGAACTATATGGAAGTAGTGTAGTTTCAGATGATCCATACAGCATTATTAAAGCTGTAAATGAGTTTAATCAGGGTTGAAATTCGCCAAATTTAGTATATTTGAACCATTAATCCGATTTAAACATATTAAAAACATTTAGAATTCTTATTTTTATTAAAATTTAATTTGTTATCTTTAAACATCATAAAATTTTTTAATAATAGAATTCATAATTATAATACGGTGTTTTCCATGAACATGATAAAAATTCCACCTATGGACAAGGAAGAATATGATGAGTTAATTAAACAAAATTTTATTGGCCGAATTGCATTTAAAGGAGAAAATTATCCATATATCACCCCATTTATGTACATCTTTGACGGAGGATTCCTTTATTTCCTGTCAACAAAGTACGGTAAAAAAATTGAAGAAATTAAACGAAATTCAAATGTAGCTGTTGAAATAGAAAAATATTCTGAGGATATGTCCAGTTACAAATTTGCAAACCTTCAAGGACGCATAGTTGAAGTAGACAATGATTCCGATAAAAGAAAGATTAAAGAAATGTTTGTAAAAATGATCAAAGATAGAAACCTCTCAAATAAAGCTTTAGCTGCTATAGGCCATTCTCCAGATGAACCTATCCAATTGATCCTTGAAGAAGATAGAACTATGGTATGGAAACTGGTAGATTTAAAACAAATCGTTGCCCTTAAAAATCCCTGATTTGACTCCACAATAATTATTATTTCTTTTTATCCAGAATCCTATTTTTTAACATCCATGCATCATACTAAAATAATGTAATGTATTAATAATGTTGGACATATATAATTTTTAAAGTTACAGAGTTGAATTTTTTAAGTAATCTCGGAGTGAAAATATGAAAGATTTGGATATAAACTTTATAAATGAATCTCTCATTGAAAATAAGTATGTTCCGGATGATAAAATAGGCACCATAGTTTTTATCGCGCTATCTTTAAAAAAGCCCATTTTAATTGAAGGTCCTCCCGGCACCGGTAAAACAGAACTTGCAAAAGCACTTGCCAGATCTTTAAAGAGAGATTTTTTCAGGATACAATGCTATGAAGGAATAACCTTTGAACAGGTTGTGGGAGAATGGAACTATCAAAAACAGCTCTTATTTTTAGAGATGGCCAGAATAGAAAAACAGAGTACAGATATATTCCATGAAGAATTTTTTATAAAAAGATCACTACTTTCAGCTTTTAAAAATAGAAATCCTTCAGTTATTTTGATAGATGAACTCGATAAAGCAGATGAAGAAGTTGAAAGTTTCTTACTTCAGGCCCTGGCAGAAAAAGAGATTACAGTAAATGATCTTGGGACTTTTAACCTTGAAAATGACCTTTTAATGGTTATAACTTCAAACTCACAAAGGCAGCTTTTAAATGAAACAAAGGATCGTTGTCTTCACTTATATATTGATTATCCTAGTTCCCAAAGAGAAAAAGAAATCGTAAACATGCATTTACCAGAAGCTCCCCCTGAAACAGTGCGCGAAATAGTTAACCTTATGCAGAGAATAAGGAAACTTAAACTCACCAAAAAGCCATCTGTTCGCGCTACAGTTGATCTGGTTAAAACATTGCTTGCTATGGATAAAGAAGAGCTGGATAATGATTCATTTGAAAAAACTATGGGAGTTATTTTAAAGGATGAAGAGGATAAAGAGAAAGTTCAAAGTTTCAGATATTTTTCTAAATAAAATTTCACAAAAAACATAAAATTTGATAGATATGCTGGATAAAATAATTAAATTTTCAAGTTCTCTACGTGCTGCAGGTATTCCTGTAAGTGTGCGAAGTACAAAAACAGCGTATAAGTCTGCTATTTTAATTAATAATGATATAGAAACCCTAAGAGAAGCTTTAGCCTGTGTTTATGTTAAAGAACCTGAACAGCGGGAAAAGTTTGATATGATCTTCAATATAATTTTTCAAAAAAAATTACAGGTAGAAATTCAAGAATCAGGGGACTTAAATAATGCAGCATCCGATTTACAGGATATAGCAGGGCAGCAGGCGGATGAACTTAAAGAATCCAGAAAAGTGAATAAAGCTGTAACTCATCTTTCAAATGAAATACAGAATATGTACATAGACAAGAAATCTGGAAATTC
>JAEYQZ010000206.1 GCA_023409695.1 Methanobacteriota archaeon
CTAAAATGCTTGTTGAAGTTGCAAAAACCCAGGAAGATGAAGTAGGGGACGGAACAACAACAGCAGTAATCATAGCTGGTGAATTACTCAAAAAAGCAGAAGGATTACTCGACCAGGACATACACCCAACCGTTGTAGCTAACGGTTACAGGCAGGCTGCAGAAAAAGCTCAGGAATTATTAGGCTTAATATCATTTGATGCTGATGACCGTGAAACTCTCTTAAAAGTTGCAATGACTGCAATGACAGGTAAAGGATCAGAAGCTGCAAGAGAACCTCTGGCAGAACTTGTTGTTGACGCTGTTAAACAGGTTGAAGAAGACGGTGAAGTAGATACTGATAACATAAACATTCAGAGGATTGCAGGAGAATCTGTTAATGAATCAATGATAGTAAACGGTATCGTTGTAGATAAAGGCAGGACAGACCCTGGAATGCCAAAACAAATAGAAGATGCTAAAATAGCACTTGTTAAATACCCAATTGAAGTAAAAGACCTTGAAACTGATGCAAAAATAAGTTTAACTGACCCTGCTCAAATGCAGGCATTCATTGAAAACGAAGAACAGATGCTCAAAGATATGGTAGATAAAATAATAGCATCTGGTGCAACTGTCTTATTCTGTCAAAAAGGTATTGATGACCTTGCACAACACTACCTCACAAGAAACGGTATATATGCAATTAAAAGGGTTAAAAAATCTGACATGAACAGGCTTGAAAAAGCAACTGGTGCTACAGTAGTAACAAGTATCGATGACCTAAAACCAGAAGACTTAGGAGAAGCTGGCCTTGTATATGAAAAGAAAGTATACGACGAAGTTTTAACATTCATAGAAGACTGCAAAGATCCTAAAGCTGTTTCATTAATACTCAGGGGAAGTACAAAACACGTTGCAGAAGAAATTGAAAGAGCAGTTGAAGATGCAATTGGTGTTGTAGCATCCACAGTAGAAGATAAAAAGGTTGTTGCTGGTGGAGGAGCTCCAGAAATAGCAATATCCAAAGGATTAAAAGAATACGCTGACACAATAAGCGGCAGAGAACAGTTAGCTGTTGCTGCATTTGCAGAAGCTCTAGAAATTGTTCCAAAAACACTCGCTGAAAACGCAGGTTTAGACAGCATCGACGCTCTTGTAGACTTAAGAGCAGCACACGAAAAATCATTCTACATAGGATTAGATGTTTTCGCTGGAGACGTAGTCGATATGTACCAGGCTGGTGTAGTCGAACCACAGAGAGTTAAAAAACAGGCTATACAGTCCGCTGCAGAAGCTACTGAAATGATCCTCCGTATCGATGATGTTATCGCTACAACAGGTAGAGGTAGCGCACCTGATATGGAAGGTATGGGCGGAATGCCTGGTGGAATGCCACCAATGATGTAATAAACATCATTTATTTTTTTATTTTTTGAGATTATTGCTTAATTGACTGCTATTTCTAAATTTAAATTGATCTATAAATTTTATATACAACTAAATGCGAAATATTATGTGCATTAATGTTAATTTTAAGAAATTTGGTTTTAAACGGTTTAATTGTACAATATCTTTATTTATTTAACTTAGTCTAGAAATAAGAGTATTAATATATGTAAGTAGAGAATGAATATAATAGCATGAATATGGGTTAATCAAAATGATAGAATACGTTTTTGGTCTGGCAGTAAGGGTTCTCTTAACTGATGAGAATGGTAAAATTTTAATTATCAAACGTTCCACCAGTTCTAAAACTAACCCTGGAAAATGGGAACTTCCTGGAGGAAAAGTAGATTCAGGTGAATCTTTTGATCAGGCCCTTAGAAGGGAAGTCTACGAAGAAACTAATTTGAAAATTAAGTTAGATCATGTTGTAGGGGTTTGTGAACAGAATTTACCTTTAATAAGGGCAATTCACATTGTAATGTCTGGTGAAATTGTAGATGGTTACCTTAATTTAAGCAGTGAACATGAAGGTTATGCATGGGTTTTTTTTGAAGATCTTCACGATTATGAACTGGCAGATTGGCTCAGTGATTTTGTGATTAATCGAAATAAAGCATATAATAATTATGATGAAGAAAATAAGGATACGGCTAGTACTAGTAAAACCAGCACTAAAGAAGCTCTAAAGCCCTGGCTAAATCCCATTAAAGATTCAGTAGATAAAATGCTTGGTAAAAAATAGATTTTTATTTTTAATTTTATTAAATTGTTTAAATATGTTCTATGGTTAGTTTAAAATAATGTTTTTATTAATTTTAAAGTCTATTTCTATTTTCACATTCATCTACCTTTTAATTAATATTTTAACCAATGTATAGTTATTATTTAATTTTAATATTTATAATGATTAATCAATATTTATAATGATTAATAATAGTAAAATATAAATATCAATAAAAACTTATTAATCATCATGCTTTGAAAAACTCCCAAATACTTGTGTTTGGGGGCCCTCGAAAATCATAGAATTTTTTTAACTGATTTTCGAGTGAAACTAAAAGTGGTGAAAAAAGAATGAGACATGATACAGATGTCCTGCTGAACGAAGAAAGGGTTTTCAAACCAGGCCAAGAAATAGTTGATGTACTGCACGTAAAAGACTGGGAATCAGAAATTGAAAAAGGAAAAGATATTGAGAAATACTGGGCAGAAAAGGCAGAACAATTTGTATGGTTTAAAAAGTGGGATAAAATACTTGATGATAGTAATGAACCGTTCTACAAATGGTTTGTAAACGGTAAAATCAACATGGCATATAATGCTGTGGATAGATGGATTACTACTGATAAACGAAACCAGGTTGCAGTTTTATACGTAAATGAAAGAGGACATGAGAAAAAATTAACATATTATGAGCTGTACCGGGAAGTAAACAAATTTGCAAACGC
>JAEYQZ010000238.1 GCA_023409695.1 Methanobacteriota archaeon
CATCATGTCTTTGAAATATCTTTCAGCCTCATAAAATTCACTTGTTTCTATTTCAAATTCATCACAGGTTTTATCGGGATTATCTGAGATATCATAAAGCAGAGATTTTATATTTTTTACCATATGCGCGATTTGTGCATCCGAAAAGCAGTCTTTATTGTATTCAATTTCTAAAAGCTGTAAACCGTCTTTATCCTTTAATGACGGGTTCACACGGATATGGAAAGGAAACTCACTTTTAGAATTATTAAACAGATATTCTACATTTGAATCTGTTGAGTTTGACACCATAGAATACATAGATAACATTGCAGGATCTATGCCATTTTGCTGCAGCTTTGCACCGTACATATTGAAAGATAATTTTCCATGGGTCAGACCGTTTTTAAGAACGGATTTTGTGTACAATAAAACCTCTTTAAATGTCTTGTTTTTGTCATAATCCAGTTTAAGAGGCATCATATTTACAAACATGCCCAACATGTCATGTATTTCTTCTCCAAAATCCCTACCATGGTATACGCTGTTCCAGACCATTTCGTCGCTGCATGTACTTTTTGCAAAGTATAACGACACAGCAGATAATGCGAGTACAAATGGGGATATCCTTACACCGTCAATTACAGATAATTCTTTTAGTTTTTCTGTTAATTCTGGATCTAAGTAAAAATAATTCCTGTTGATACCAAGGTCATCTGATGAATACCAATCTTTCGAATATCCATCCAAGTTAGAGAGCCAGAATTCTTCATCTTCCTTTGCCTGTTTGCTTGAGAGATACTCTTTTTCTTTTTTAACATATTCTTCGTATGAAACATTAGATGGATGATATTCCTCTCCTTTTTTCAAAGCTATAACACAATCTTCAAGGTTTTTGGTAAAAATACCTACAGAACTTCCATCCATGATGATGTGATGGGTACGGCCCAGTACAACAGATTCTTTTTTCGTTTTGAGGAGTGTAAACTGGTAGAGCGGTGTGTCAAAGATTTCTTTAAATGGTTTTTGCGCAAATTCATTGATAAAAGCGTTAATTTCATCTTCATTTTTATCTGACATGTCTACATATGAAAATAAACCATCTTCTTCAGAGGCATAGTACTGCCTGAAATTCATATTTTCGTCCTGTTTCATACATAGATGAATATTTCCGCTTATTACAATACTTAGAGCTTTTTTAACATATTCTTCATCTTCTAGTGAGAATCGAGATTTAAATGAAAGAATATATGCTTCATTACCTGGTTTACTAATCTCAGTTATAATAGTCCTTTTTTGTGCATTTGATAAATCAAAGCAGTCCATAAATATCCACCCCGTTAGCCTTTTAATCTCCTGTTTACTTAATTTTCAATATCATGTAAATTTATTAGAGTAGGTTCTGTGATCCTGCTTTGTGAGCATACACCAAGCATATATTTTCCCCCACAAACGTTCCAAATCCCAAAATTGCCAGTATTTTCCCTGTGTATCAATTCTATTTCATCATTAATTTCTATGCAAAATTCGTCAAGGGCAAGCCTAAATCCTAAGCCTGTCATTTTCATATAACTCTCTTTTAACACCCATAATTCAAAAAAAGCTTTCTTTTGGTCGTTATTATTCAAAACATATTCATATTCAGTGCCGTAAAAAAATTGCTTCGCTAGATTCAAATCAATATCCGTAACATATTCAATATCAACACCAACTGGAGAATCAGAAACTGCACATGCCACATATCCCTCTGAATGTGAAAGATTAAAGTGCACATTAGAATAGTTTTTCAAATAGGGCTTACCATATTTATCTATATCAAATACTGGATTAGTGATACCAATTTTATCTAAAGCATGGTTTAACAGAACTTCCACCCCAACAGACAAATTCCTATCTTTTTCGTGGAAATATCTGCAGGATTTTTTTATTCTTGTCTTTGATACAGAACTCTTCATTCTGTTAAAGTCAAGTTCTGATACATCCATGTAATATAACAACATTTTTTTTCACATCAAATTAATTATAATGTAATAATATTGTCAATTGATGCTCCAAATCAACTATTTTTTTTTAATTTATTATAATATTACATGAAAATCATCCAATCAATTATTTAAACTTATGGAATCCCATGAGATTTTGAAAGACTACCTGAAATAGTATTCAATCCTGAATAAAAATAAACAAATTAAAAAAAAACATTATATATAATATATGCTGGCTTAAAAACCCATTATTTGAATAATATGGGCTGATATATCAAAAGATATATAAAACTATGAATTAACCTATATCCCAACATTCAGATTTTCATTTAGACTTTTAATTAGTTTAACCGCAGAATATGCGGCTAAGACACTCGTTTTTGGGTTGGTGGCACAGGTCTCATTCTCAGTAATGGTTCTGAACTCACCAAAATCACCGGTCACACAGATTTCATGGCAGTTGCGGCTCACGTTAGGGTCCGCTATGATTTTTACATCCACTTCTTTACCATATGCAATGCTCAATGCAGCAGCCACATTAATATTTGCAGGAAATTTACGCACCGCATCCCCAGCTTTACCTTCATATAATACTGTTTCAGTATCTACTGAGATTCCCAGCGACTTGGGAGACTTACGAGTAACCAAACGTACTTCATTGATCTCTCCAATAGAAGCTGCTTTAATACCATCCAGACCTACAACAGCCCCAGAAGGTGCGTATATTCTGGAATTATTTTCATCAGCTATTTCTTCCAGATAATTTCTAAGATCTGAATCGATTAAAGCTCCCAAACTCATGATAATAACATCTTTTCCCTTCTTAAGGACTTGTGGAATAATTTTTATCACTGCATCATGAGATGCCGCTTCAATTACCAGATCCACATTATCTAACATGTCATTTACATCAGGGACCATTATTCCATCTACTTTAGATGCCATATTTTCAGCCCTTTCTATATCCATGTCATAAAAAAATTTCAAATCAGCACTTAACTTCCCATTTACGGCAAAATCGGTTATTATACCTGCTATGGCACCACATCCGATAATTCCAGCAACTATAACATCACGCGAGTAATCCTTAGTTAAATCTTCCAAATTAGATTCTAAATACAAATTTTCACTTTCTTCTATTTCTAAGGCATCATTGAGAGCTGTTTCATTCATTTGATGCACCTTCAATTTAATTTTTAGAAATTTCAATCATCCTTTTAATTGCCACTTTCGCCTTTTTTGCAGTATTATTATCAACTTTAACTTCGAATTTTTCATTTAAAAGACAGTTTTTAATATTTTTAACTGTATACATCTTCATATTCTCACAAATTGCGTCACTTAAGGCAGGGATGAATATTTTATCCGGATTTTCTCGTCTTAGGCGAGTTATCATATCCACTTCAGTACCTATGATGAATGTTTTTTTAGGTGATTGGGCCACGTGTCGAATCATGCCCCCAGTGCTTAAAACATTATCTGCAAAATTTTGTACTTCAGGATCGCATTCTGGATGGACCAATATCTCTGCATCATGATATTTGCTTTTTAAAAAGTGTAAATCCCCTAAATCGAACAATTTATGAACATAACAGTATCCCTGTGCAGGTATGGGTATAATCTCTTTATCTACATTTTTAGAGACGTACCATGCCAAGTTTCTATCTGGACCAAATAGTATTTTCTCTTGAGGAATGCTTTCTACTACTTTAACTGCATTTGAGGAAGTGCATAAAATTTCAGCCTCTGCTTTAGCTTCAGCCAGCGTATTGACATAAAGAACTACAGCTGTATCAGGATACATTTTTTTAAACTTTCTAACCTCTTCTGCATTAAGCATGCACGCCATGGGGCATTTTGCTTGAGTATCTGGAATCAATATTTTTTTGTTGGGGTTTAGTATTGCTGCTGTTTCTGCCATGAAATCGACCCCACAGAAAACTACAATATCCGATTCATCTATTTTTGATGCTTTTATACAGAGCTCAAGTGAATCTCCTACAAAATCTGCAATTTCCTGTATATCTCGCGTTTGATAATTGTGAGCTAAGATTATTGCATTTTTTTCCTTTTTGAGCCGCTTGATTTCCTGCAGATCACTTAACATAAAATCACTTTAAAATTACATCAATAAAATTAGTTTTTCCGGCAATTATACTAATTAAAGCATATGATCTTTAATTCCAGATCTTAATTTTCCATTTGATTAAAAAAATAGGGCATCGGAGGTGGTATTGAACGAAATTAATTTAGATGCCCTATGCGCTGTTTAAACGTTAATTATGGCCAAATTCATTTAAATAGCACCTGTCAAATCGACACTTAGATCTATTTCCCAAATTCCCTCCCCAATATCCAAAACTGGAGTTATTATATCTGCTATCCCTGCACAATTAAGTACTATATCCAATTTCCCAAACTCATTTACAGCAGTATTGATTGCATTCTGGATATCGTCTTCACTGTTATCGCTTGCAGGAACCGATATGATCTTGTGGTTGCCTTCCATCCATTCGATGTTATCTTCCGGTTTTTCATCTGCTCCTGCAACTACAACAACTGATGCTCCTTCTTTTGCAAAAATTCTGGCTATTTCATTTCGTATCCCTGAACTTGAACCATTTACAAGTACTACTTTATTCTCCAATTTCATTTTTATCCCCCTTTTGGTGAAGTAGTAATCTGTATCTTATTTAGCTAAACCAGTGATCCTGATTCCTCCAAACTGAGTTTTATTTCGTATATTTAAACCAATAAGGAGAGGAGTGATCTTTTCTATGATTTTAGCTCTTTCCAGGGGTCCACAGTCAATTACATTAACACCCGGAATTTTCTCAATTAGTTCAGCAGCAATTGCCTTAGAATTTGCATCATCACCAGAAATAAGGCAATCACAATCAATTGGTTCTTTAAAGTTCATTAAAGCTGCAGAACTGATATTGTTAAAAGCACATATCACATTGCTATCTTTTAAAATTTTAGCGGATCTTTCTGCTGCTGCGCCATCCCATAAAGCAACATATTCAATAGGAGACCCCCCTATAGCTGATTCTAAAGGCCCAGTAGCATCTAATAATATTTTATCTTTTGCCCCTTCTTTAATAGAAAGTAAAGTTGATTTTTGGGCAGCCAAAGGCACTGTTAAAACTAGTAATTCAGCTTCCGCTGCAGCCTCAGCATTCTCAGCTGCTTTAACATTGTTAAAATTACCCAGAAGGCCTTTTAATTTATCTACAGCTGCTTGAGCTTTTTCAATTGTCCTTGAACCTATTATAACATCTTCTCCAGCTTGCACAAAACGTATGGCGATTCCTAATCCCTGTCCACCTGTTCCACCAATTATTGCTATTTTCATATTATCACCGTTTAATTTTAAAATTAAAAAGAAAAAATTGAACTGGCATCTATTCTAGAAGGACGACTGGTTTAATTAAGTCCCTAGGTTTCTCTTTCATCAGAAGGAGAGCGTCTTCTATTTTATCAAAGCCTTTAAATTTATGGGTTACCAGTAACTCAGGGTCCATACGTCCGTATGTTACAATATCTGCAAGTCTTTCCATTCTAACCCTTCCGCCAGGGCAAAGACCAGTAATTATGTCTTTGTCTGCCATACCAAATCCCCAGCCTATACGGCATAGTGGCAGAGTATCTTTTTCTCCTTCTCCTTTACCAAAGTAGTTGTTGTTGGAAATTTTTGATCCTGCTTTGGCCATTTTACATGCATCTATTAGAATATCTGGGCCACCACCAGATATGATTACTGCATCAACACCTTCTCCATCGGTTGCATCAAGGATCTGTTCTGCGGTATCTCCATCTCTGTAGCTGATTATATCTGTAGCGCCGTATTTTTTGGCTACTTCAACAGATACAGGTCGGGTACCGACTGCAAATATTCTTCCAGCTCCCCTAAGTTTTGCACCAGCTATGCCGCAAAGCCCAACTGCCCCAATACCGAGAACAGCTACCGTACTTCCAAGTTCAATTCCTGCATTTTCAGCACCCATAAAACCTGTACTCATCATATCTGTGATCATGACAGCTGCTTCCTGAGACATTCCTTCGGGTAAATGTGCCAGGTTGTTATCTGCGAGATTAACGTGGAAAAATTCACCGAATACCCCGTCTTTGAAGTTAGAATATTTCCAACCTCCACATGCGCCCCCTGTTTGGGAAGGGAATCCACGTTGCACTGCTTCTGAATCCCAGTCAGGAGTTATAGCTGGCACAATTACTCTATCACCAGGTTTGAAGTCTTTGACTTCAGTTCCCACTTCATCCACTATTCCTACAGCTTCATGCCCTAAAATCATGTTGTGTCTATCACCTATTGCTCCTTCCCAGACAGTGTGAACATCAGAAGTACATGGTGCTAGACATGTTGGCCTAACAATAGCATCCCTTGGGCCGCATTTTGGTCTGTCTTTTTCTATCCATCCAGTTTCCCCTATTTTTAACATAGCAAATCCTTTCATTTTGTTCACCTCGTTTAATATCTTGAGTAAGGATTGTGAGTTATGATATATAAACATACCGAATACTTGGTCTGTAACGATTAATCATTTATATTTGTAGAGAGTGTTCTCTTTTTAATTAACCCAAACAGAGCTTTTATAGGATATTCATCGAAAATAATTAAGATATATGCTCATAAAACTAAAATATATGTCTTTTTATTGCATGAGAATTCCATTATATCTTTTAAACTTTATAAAAAGACTATAATATATCAAATAATAGTATAAATAGTACGTATGCTTTTATACTGCATGTAGCTAGTAAAAAAACCGTATAATGTAAACATCGAAAAAGGAAAATATATAAACATGGTCAATGTTACTCTATAATGTTATAAGTTTTGAAACAGCACGTTATGTGGATCTATTGCAGTGCCAAATATTTTAACAACAATTGAAAAGAAGGATGTACATGGATACAAAAGTTAGAATCATGGAAACAGCTTTTAAGCTATTTCTAGAAAAAGGATTTGCTGATGTTTCTTTGAATGAGATTATAAGAAAATCAGACATAACCACCGGCGGATTCTACTATCACTTCAACAGCAAAGATACTCTACTTGTGGAAGTAATTAACAAATACATATTCAATTATTTCAGCTCAATTATAGATCAAATGAGGAAATTCAAGGGTACACCTAAAGAAAAATTAAAAGCTGTCATACTTTTAATCGTTGGAGACGATTCAACCATTAACGAAACCACACAGCTATGCGAAAGCGCTGAAAAAATAGATTACAGGACATTACACCTGCTGCTCTTTGAAGGCGTACAGAAGTATGATATCATAAGTAAACACTACACCGAGTTTTATTATGATCTCCATGAGTTCATCAAGGAAGTAATAGATGACGGCATAGATCAAGGCATAATAAGAGATGATATTGACTCCACTGAACTTTCATTAACTATCCAAACGGTTATGGTTGGAACAGTCTTGATGTGGATAGGAATGCCTGAAATGCCCCTAGAAAAAAGAATGGAATCAAATATAGATCAGCTGTGGAATTTCATAAAAAAATAAATAATCCCTAAAAATACATAAATCTCTTTTTAATCCCATACCTTTTAGCAATGCAATTATTCACAAGATTGAAATAATTGTTTCAAATCTCAATATTCATTACAAAGAGAACATTCGCTATTTTTATATATTAGGATAGTGCTATTAAATTAAATGATGTTCAAAACATCGGTGAAATTCTTTAAAGGAGATGAGAACATGATCATGGTAACTGCTAAAATAACAGCTAAATCAGGTGAAAGGGACAATATTATTGCAAAAGCACAAGATCTAATCACATCAAGTCGTTTAGACCAGGGATGTATTAGCTACAATTTATATGCAAGCACTGAAAATGAGGATGTTTTATTAATGCTTGAACAATGGGAAAATTTTGAACTTTTACAGTCACATATGCAAACAGAACATTTCAAAGTATTTGGTACAGCTATAAAAGATATTTTAGCAGAAGAAATGGATATCAGCGTTTATTCAGCAGAAGTAAAAAATTAATTGGATAATTACAGATATTTACATTTATTTACTATTTTAAAAATTTATTTTGTAATTTTAATCTGTCATAGCTATAATAATGAAAATAATTCATTAAATACGATATTTTAATGTAAATTATATCATATTAGATTTTAAAAAATGATTATAATA
>JAEYQZ010000249.1 GCA_023409695.1 Methanobacteriota archaeon
CTTAAAACTGTGTTAGCTACCAGCATAGTGGTTACCAATATAAATACTGTCAATCCCATTAGTTCAACAGGATCATGAATTCTCTGCGCCCAGTACATGGAAATTAAAAGGTAACTGACAAATCCTAATGTTATATACCATGACCAGGTTGCAGCAAGAGTTCCAATTTTTCTTAAACGCTCATCCCTGGCTGTTTTTTCCATCCCAATATAGGCAAAGAAACTGGTTGCGTAAATTAAAATCCCTAAGAGTAATCCTATTGCTACAAAATCATTCATAGTCTTATTTACTACCAAATATAATGAATTAATAA
Source organism: Methanobacteriota archaeon (assembly GCA_023409695.1). Classification (GTDB taxonomy): domain Archaea; phylum Methanobacteriota; class Methanobacteria; order Methanobacteriales; family Methanobacteriaceae; genus Methanobacterium_D. Next base: position 314 of record JAEYQZ010000249.1, read on the forward strand.
TTAATATAGCTGATCCAAGCCATATACTTATATTATACATGTCATAACTATTAAATTTACTTTTACCGCCTTTCCCACCTTCTGCATTTCTGAATTTATTAATAACAGGTACTAAAAAAAGCAAGAAGAATGCAAAAAACACATAATATGTTGGATTCTCCAATACATAGCCCAATAATCCCAGAATACCTAATAAACCCCAATAATAATTAAATTTAGCTGCCATACTTATCACTTCCATATCTGCTTAATCTTCAAGTTATTTATTTCCAACATAAAGTTATAAATTTCTAACATCATGTTATGTAATTCTAACATAAGCTGTATTTAAAGTTTTCTATATCTGAAAAATTAGTATACAAAACAGAGCGGAGACCAAATAGAAATCATAACACGAAATATAGTGATTTGTAAGTACATATACCATCAGGTGCTTCGAAAGGCTTTTAAAATAGCAGCGATAGCTAAAAATACGATAATTTAAAATAAAAATTAAAAAAGAGTATTTAGACGATACAACACATTTAAGCAGTTTATAACTTTTTATTTAAATTTTCATGTCCGGTCATGTTCAATCTAATTTTTAAAGTGTTGATAATATATTTATCTTCAAAACATTACGGTTAAAAGATTTTATCACATAAATCTTCGATTTTTAATCTTATATCATCCATAGAGACACTTTTAAGCAATGCAGCCATCATAGCTCCTCCAGCACCTACACCTTCTTTTACAGAGCCATCTAAGTAACTTTTAAGCCCTGCAACAGAAGATTTTTCAAATTCAGGGTCAACTGCAAAAATATTGATGTCAGCAACCTGACGTGTCAAGAAATTAATATCAGCTGTTTCATCCTCTGCAACAAAAATAGTTGTTGCAATAGATAATTTAGAGAAATCAAATTCAGGATCAATACCTTTAATAACAGAACACACAGCAGTCATCTGCGTGCCGCCCGCAAGTGTAACAGGTATAGACAAGCCCATTACAATTCCTGCTACGGCTGGGATCATTGGATCTCCTACAATTTCAACGGCCCGCAGAGCATCTTCCACAATTTCTCCTTCCTCATATCCTGCAGCTTTGAGACCTTCCATTATTGCTTCATATTTTAAATTGTGGGGATTTTCAGGCATGCTACCGCTTACTTTCTGCTTTGCATCATATCCTAATGCAGTTAAAACTCCTAAAGCAGTTGTAGTGCCTGCGGGAGTACTTTCTCCAATTACAAGGTGATCTGTTAATTTTGATAAAGTTTTTCCAAGTAACAAACCCTTTTCAAATATTTCACTTGCATTTGGAACTGCATTTCCAGTTCTCACATCTTCACCAGACTCATTACCCAACTTAATATAAGGAATATCTGGTTTTATCCCAGCACCAGCATCGGCTACCATTATAGGAATATCTGCAAGTTCAAGAGACGCTTTTGTTATTACAGCGGGTGTCGGGGCAGCTGCACCATCAATAACAGTTTGTGGAATTTCTGGCAGGCATCTTGGTTCGCCGCATATTACAAGTTCAAGATCTGCAGCAGGAGTATATTCAGTAAGTTCTGGTGTGGCGCCTGCTCCAGTTATTCCAGGTATATTAGACGTTTTTGTAGTCGCCATTACACATAAAAATAAAGTATCTTTTTCCTTTAGTTCACTTAGAATTTCTGATGACCCATAGCATTTTATATTTTCAGTTGTACTGTCATCTGAAATTGCATTATCTGATAAAGTTTTCATTAATATTCACCTAACTTTTGCACTCATTTGCATTTTATTTGTTAAATTCAATATAATATAATTTGCATGATTTCGCAGAAATGAGATATGACTTGATTTAAGTAAAATCTAAATTTATTTTCAAGATATATAAAGATATAAAGCTTATTACATAGTTTTAAAGACTAGATGTCCTGTGATTAAAAATATGAACTAAATAATTAAGATTTTAAACACTAAAAGAAATAATATTCCCATAAAATAATAACGTAAAACTAAAATTTTGTGAAAAGACATTCATTTCAAGTGTAACTACTATAGTTATAATTATTTAAACACCTTCTAATTTTAAATAAAAGACTATTTCAGCGTTGAATTTAATCTAACTAAAAATACAGGTTAAATTGTATGATTAATGCACTATGTACAAAATTATAGACAATTAGTTAAAAGGTCTCAAGATAAAGTAAATATTTAACAAAAACTAAAAAATTATTTAATTATATGTCAATACTATTTTTAGATATTCAAAAAAAACTTAATTATTTATCTGTAAACTACTGGTTAACTATTCAAAGCTACTATAATTGTTTATAGAAGTGACACTAAACATATTAAACTTATCGATGTGATATAATTGATTTGTATTGGAATAGAAGGAACTGCAGAAAAAACAGGGGTTGGAATCGTTGACAGTGAGGGTAACATCCTCGCTTCATGTGGAAATCCACTAATTCCAGAAAGTGGAGGTATTCACCCCCGTGAAGCTGCAGAACATCATGCCGCTGCAATCGTTCCTTTAATAAAAGATGCTCTTAAAGAATCAAAACTGAATATAGATGATATAGACCTGGTTGCTTTTTCTCGAGGCCCTGGGCTTGGACCGGGGCTTAGAACCACCGCAACTGCTGCAAGATCTCTTTCACTTTCACTCAATGTCCCCATAGTCGGTGTAAATCACTGCATAGGGCATGTTGAGATTGGAAAGCTTACAACTGGGGCAGAAGACCCTGTTTCACTATATGTAAGCGGAGGAAATACTCAGGTAATTGCCTTTGAGTCTGAAAGGTACAGAGTATTTGGAGAAACCCTTGATATAGCTATAGGAAACTGCCTTGACCAGTTTGCAAGGGACGTTGGCCTTGGACACCCTGGGGGACCAGAAGTCGAAAAACTGGCAGGTAAAGCAAATGAATACATTAAACTTCCATATGCTGTTAAAGGAATGGATCTTTCATTTTCAGGCCTTTTAACTGCCGCTTTAAGGAAATATGAAGGTGGTTCACCTTTAAGTGATGTGTGCTACAGCCTCCAGGAAACTGCTTTTTCCATGCTTGTTGAAGTAACAGAAAGAGCACTGGCTCACACAAAAAAACAGGAAGTCCTCTTATGCGGAGGAGTTGCTGCAAACAGCAGGCTGCGTGAAATGGTAAGCATAATGGCTGAAGAACACTTCGCAGATTTCTATATGCCCCCAATGAAGTACTGTGGAGATAACGGAGCTATGATTGCGTGGATGGGTCAATTAATGTATAAACATGGATTAACCCAGCATATAGAAGACACAACTGTAATTCAAAAATACAGGACAGACCAGGTTGATGTTCCCTGGATGCATAAATCAAAAAAACATCTGGTTTTACCGGAAAAAATCGCTGAAAAAGGTGCAGAAGCAAACCTTTACACTGATACATGGCTGAATCATGAAGCATTTGTTAAACAGAGAGTCCCAAAGAGTTACAGAATCCCTGAGATTGACCGCCGCCTACGAAAAAAGAGGACAAAGAAAGAAGCAAAACTTTTAGGTGAATCTAAAATATGCGAAGTCAAGACCCCAATTATCTATGACATAGATAGGAAGGAACATGCTCTTGTTTTAGAGAAAATCGAAGGAAAAATAATCAAAGATGTTTTTGAAGACGCTTCCCTAGATGAAATAAAAGCAATTTCAAGGAAAATCGGCGAAAACATAGCAAAGCTACACAACTGCGGCATAATTCATGGAGACCTTACAACTTCAAATTTAATTTTAGAAGATGACAGCATAGTTTTCATAGACTTCGGGCTTGGAAAAAATTCAGACTTAGTTGAAGATAAAGGTGTTGACCTTCTGGTATTTAAAAAAGCCATTGGCGGCATCCACTACAAAATCGCTGATTTATGTTTTAGCGAAATTTTGAAAGGGTATGAAACTGCTGATGATTATGAAGAAGTAGCCAAAAAAATTGATGAAATTGAGGGAAGAAGAAGGTACACTGTAAATAACACAGGACAGGACTAATCATAACTCACATAGCAAAATATAACCTGATAAAGGAATACAATTATGAATTCAGAGAAACCAGAACAGGAAATGTTCCACAAACTTTCCTGCTACACACAAACTCACCCTGATCCTTCGTTCATTCACCAGTATGCAGTTGATGCATTTGCAGCCCAGTGTGCCGATGGAAATACAAAACCAATTACTATCTCATTCGCCCTTATCGGCCTTTATCTACACTTAGAAAAGGGCTTTTCAGGGAGAGAAGTACAAATAGCGCATGTTAAACTGGCAAAACACAGAAAAGAATGGCCAAAATTTGATCAGCCAAAATGCAGAGGGCATATTACAGTTTATAATGTCCTTAATACCACGCGAGGCCCTGAAAGGGATGAAATGATCCATAAATGGTGTATTTCAGTTTGGGACGCATACAGTGACAGCCATAAAAAAGTTGCTGAACTCGTCCAGACCGAGCTGCATGATAGACAGAAAAAAAGGAAAAATTTACGCTACAATCCAAAATGAGAATTCATTCAACTACCATTTCAGCAAGTTTTAACAGAATTTAAATAATTTTATATTGATTTGTTAAATTTAATTACTCTCCAAAGAAATAGAAAAACATTCAAAGGATCAGTTTTCGGTGGAATGGTAAAAAATGGTCAGAGTCATAAACTTTATAACTGGTAACAAACACAAAGTTAAAGAAGCCAAAGGAATTTTTGAAAATTTTGGCATAGAGCTTGAACATACAGATCTAGGCTACCCTGAAGTGCAGGGAGAACTGGTTGATGTGGCCAAATTTGGCGCTGAGTATGCTGCAAGCAAACTAGAAGGACCTGCAATAGTAGAAGATGCTGGTCTTTTTATAAAAGCCTTAAACTGGTTTCCAGGGACTTACTCGTCCTACGTGCAGGAAACACTTGGTAATAAAGGCATTTTAAAGCTCATGAATGATGTTGAAGACAGATACGCCGAATTCAGGTCGGTTATTGGCTACTGCACACCCAAAGCCGAGCCCGAGGTTTTTTTAGGCGCTGTTCCAGGACATATTGCATACGAAGAGCGGGGCAATAATGGATTTGCTTACGATCCGCTTTTTATTCCAGAAGGGTATGATAAGACCTTTGGAGAGCTTACAACAGATGAAAAAAATGAATTTTCTCACAGGAGAAGGTCGCTTGAGAAATTTGCATCATGGTTAAATAAGCATGCTGCAGGTGACTGACTACTTGAAAATTCAATTAAGCTAATTTAACTTAAAAATTAGAGGTGATTTTAATGGCAATTAAGCCTGAATGGGTTGAATACTCAACCGAAGAAATAGAAGAGTTAATCTTAAAACTCACAAAAGAAGGAAACTCCACAAGTAAAATCGGAATTATATTAAGAGACCAGTACGGAATCCCAGATGTTAAACTCATAACCGGACAGAAAATAACCAAAATTCTTGAAAAACACGATCAGGGACTCGAATACCCTGAAGACCTCATGAACCTCATAAGAAGAGCTGTAAACATAAGGGAACACCTTGAAGAAAATCCAAAAGATCTCCACACAAGGAGAGGTTTAAGGATTATCGAATCTAAAATAAGAAGATTAGTCAGATACTACACAAGAGAAGGTGTACTCCCTGAAGGATGGAGATATGACCCAAGAAGCGCAGCACTACTTGTTAAATAGAGCTGACGAAGCCTGCTCCCTTTTAGGCGAGCATATTAAAAAGGATCATGTTGTGAGAGTAATCTCACACAATGATTCTGATGGACTGTCCGCTGCAGGAGTAATGTGTAACGCAATTTCCAAACAAGGCGGTAAATTCCATGTTACAATAGTTCCAAGGCTCAAAGAAGAGTTTGTAAGAAAATTAAGGAACGAAAGATACAAATTATTCGTTTTCTGTGATATGGGAAGTGCATATCCTGATCTTATAAGCAAGTTAAAAGCTGATTCAATAATTGCTGACCATCATCAAGTGTTAGGTGACCAGGACAAAAAATATGAAAATTTAGTTCACGTAAACCCCCATCTCTTTGGAATGGATGGAACAAGAGACGTGAGCGCCTCAGGAATTTCTTATTTAACTGTCCGCGGAATGGACAATGTAGATCTTACAGGGCTCGCATTAGTCGGTGCTTACGGAGATATGCAGTGCAGCGAGGAAATCATAGGTGTCAACAAGATGATGCTTGACGAAGGCCTCAATGCTGGCGTAATCGAAGAACATGAAGACCTTAAAATAACCTACAAAAAGGAAGAACCACTTTATAAAGCACTTTCATATACTTTTAACCCTGCTTTAAAAGGTATTTCTGGAGATCCTGAAGGAACTAAAGCATTCCTGGAAGAACGCGGATTATCCTACGGAATTAAATTCGATGATTTAGCAGAGGAAGAAAAAGACCTGTTAAAAGAAGAACTCATCAAAATAACTCCTAAAATATTTGATAAAGTTTACAGCGTACCACGTGAAACTCCAGCTTTACGAAATATCGAAGATTATTCAAGGATCCTTGATGCCTGCGGTAAAAATAAGAAGTACGGTGTCGGACTGAGCATCTGTATCGGGGAAAGGGAGAATGCCCTTGAAGAAGGCATAGGATTTGCTAAAAAGTACAGAGACAGTCTTGTTAAGGGTATAAACTGGATTAAAAAAGAAGGATCAGTTCAACTAGATAATATTCAATATATTTACACTGAAGAGAAATCCAGAAAAAGTCTAATGGGTACCATATCAAGTATTGGACTTGAACTTGAAATCTTGAACCCAAATAAGCCAGTGATTGCCATATCAAAGATGGATAATATCATAAAAGTGTCTGGAAGAACCAGTATGGACCTCATTAAAAAAGGTGTGAACCTGGGTTATGCTCTTGGTGAAGCTGCTAAAAGCTTTAATGGAGCAGGAGGAGGCCATAATATAGCTGCTGGTGCAGTAGTACCTTTCAAAGATATGGATAATTTCACAGATATTGTTGATGAGATAGTTGGAACTCAAATCAGACAATAATTTTTTTCTTATTTTAAATCCAATACTAACTTAAATTCATATTTTCTATTTTTATTAATTTGACTTTAATATAGCCCAATACAGTTAAATACGATTTATTCTAAGTAATTTCAGCATATATTCCTTAAAACATAGTATTAAGCAGTGCTGTCAATAAAACATGTAAAATATAAAATAAATTACTATTTTTAATCTCAGTTAAGCAAGTATAAATTAACTTAAATTAAAATGAATATAAAAATAAATTCAGAATAAATCTTGAAGATATTAAATATATAAAATATACCAATTTAGCTTCCAGATAAAGCTAATAAATTAAAAATTTTAGTGATTTTTATGTACCTTACACCCCAAGAAGAAAAAATGCTAGAAGGCGAATATGGGTCTTCAGTTCAAAAAAGTATGGAAATATTAGTCGCTTTAGGCGATATATACAACGCTGAAAAGCTGGTGAACATAACATCAGCACAGATATCCGGAGTTTCATATAAAACAATTGGAGATGCAGGCTTAGAATTTTTAGAGGACATGGCTCAAGATGCAGAAGTCATAGTCCCCTCAACCCTGAACCCAGCTGGTGTTGACCTGGATAGAAGAGACCTTGGATTTAGCGACGAATTTACAAAATGGCAGTTAAAGATAATTGAAGCCTACAGGAAGATGGATATAACCACCACATGTACTTGTACTCCTTACCTTGTTGGAAACGTTCCAATGAGAGGCGACCATGTTGCATGGTCTGAATCATCAGCTGTAGCCTATGTAAATTCCGTGATTGGTGCTAAAACAAACAGAGAAGGGGGACCCGGAGCACTTTCAGCCGCAATCTGTGGAAAAACACCAGAATATGGTTACCATCTCGATGAAGAAAGAAAGGCTAATTTAATTGTTGATGTTGAAACCGAAATTGAGGGAACAGATTATGGGGCTATCGGTTATCTTGTTGGGAAAGCAGTAGGTGATGGAGTTCCTTATTTTAAATTTAAAAACACTTCAAAAAGAGATAATTTAAAAAGTTTAGGCGCTGCACTAGCTTCATCAGGTGCTGTTGCACTATATCACGTCGAAAACTTAACTCCAGAATACAAGTTTGCACTGGAAGGGCTGGAAGCCAGCGATCTGGAAAAAATCAGCATTAGCAGGCAAGAAATCAACGAAACAAGGGAAAAACTCTCAACAAGCAGCAAAAAGCCGGATTTGATATGTTTAGGGTGTCCACACGCATCTATCGAAGAAATCAAGA
>JAEYQZ010000002.1 GCA_023409695.1 Methanobacteriota archaeon
ATACGGATTCTGCTGGTTTCTTCATTCCTTTTTTTATTATAATCTTGCGGAGACATGAGTATATTATGTTTTAATAATTATAAAAAAATTGTGAGAAGTATGAAAAAGTTAAACTAAAAATAGTGAATAATCATTTAAATAACTAAAGGATATTTAAAATACGTTCAAGATTTAAATAATGTTAATGAATTACAAAAAATTCTCTAAGAACCACCCAAATAGCTTAAACCAGTAAAGGTATTTGAATAAGACAATCATATGTCTATTTTTCTAAAATTTCTTGAGAGAATTTTTTAAATCCGATATTGTTTATATATTTACCTAAACGTCTGCCTGAACCAGTTTTTTCTTCGTTTTCTTTATAATATGTGATAATTTTACCCATTAAATTCAAAACTTCTTCATCAGATAAGTTCTTAGCAATTGATGTACCTAATCTAGGTTTAAGGCCTGCATTACCGCCCACTAAAACATTCCAACCTTTTTTTGTCCCAGTAAGGCCAATATCTCTCACTGCAGGTTCTGCACATGAGTTTTCACACCCTGAAACAGCTATTTTCATCTTATCAGGTGTTTTTGTCCCCCTAAACTGTTTATCAATTTCCATCCCTATTTCCAAAGTGTTTTGTTTTGCCATCTTACAGGAAGAAGATCCAATACAAAATTTTACCGGTCTAACTATTTTACCTGATAATCCACCAGGTTCCATTCCTAGGTCTTTCCAGACATTATCTATATCCTCAAATGGGATACCATATATTGTAATTCTATGCTCTGATGTTAATTTAATGAATTTAGCATTATATTTTTCTGCTACATCTGCAATTTTTCTTAATGTATCATGATCAGCAAGGCCTCCAGGAAGATAGGGGCTAATTGCATAAGTTTCCTTATCTTTTTGAACTGCCGCACCTTTTTCTGGTATGTTATGTTTTGTTTTCAACATTTTTCCACCTTTAATTCCATTTTATAAATGAAATTTAAAATTAATTTATAATCTATTTTGAGAGTTATAAATATGATCATAAAACTCTAAAACTCGACTATTTTTCGCCACAATGTCACGATATTAATTTAAGTTTTGGAAAAATTGAATTTAAGTCTTGAAAATGGTCCACGTTTGAGGGGCGATATTCACTATTGAATTTGTAAAATAATTATTATGTTAAAAATAGTACTCATAAAAAAATTGTTAATAGCAGTTTTATGATTGAGTACATAATTTAAAATATGACGGATCTTAATTTGTATATCGTTAAAAAAAGTTACCTGAAAATTACAGACATAATAAAATAACTATATCTTCAATTAAAGATTATAAACATGAAAAGCTTATTTTTGTTCTTTTTCTTTATGTTCCATTTCCTGCTTAATTTCTTTATTTATGTTATCTAATTCTTCTTCAATTTGTTTAATAAGTTTTTTTTCGTTCTTAATTTTTTCTTTGAGTTCGTTGTATCTTTTTTTATCTTTTTCAGGATTAGTCTTTCTTAATTGGCTTTCCCAGTATTCTCTCTGTTTTTTTATAGTTTCTAAAAATTCTTTTTCAGTTCCCATTCTCGCTTTGAATGTATCGATTATCTCGTCGCGGGTTTTTTGAAGCCTTTCTTCCAATGTATCATGCTTACTGGCTTGTTTGCCCATTCTTTCTTCTTCTTGTCGAGGCATGTTATATATTTATATTCAATATGATATTAAAAATTAATTAATTTGTATTTTATACTCAGTAACATTAACTATGATTCGTGTTTTTCATGAAATTTAATTCTTTCTTCAGTATGTTTTAGCGCTCTTTCGAGTTTGTGAAGGATTTTTTCTTCATTATCAAGGGTTTGTTCGAGTTTTTTACGCCTTTCTGTGTTTTGATATTTAGTTTTGTCTAATTCACTGCGCCAATAGTCTTCATGCTCTTTTACCATATTTATGTACTCTTTTTGCGATTTTCTAAGTTCTTTAAGAGTTTCAACTATTCTTTTTGATGTATTCGAATATTCTTTCTGTACTTTTCTAAGCTCCTCAATTTTTTCTGTCAGGTTTTCTTCATCTCTTTGAGGCATAATATAAGTTTATTTTTTAATACATTAATAGCTTGTCAAACTTTTTAATATCGAAAATTCTTAAAATTTTGTCTTTTTCGTTTAATTATTCCCAATTTAACTTTTTATTTCTTTAAAGTGATTTAACATACATAACACATAAAATATCATTTATTTTAAAATTAAATAACAATATTTTCGATATTAACAGCTCAAATTATATTTTAAACCATTAAATTTCTAATTAATTAATTTTAGTTTCAAATTAGCGCGTTTTTACTTATTAACATTTATTTAAAATTTTTATATAAAAATATAATAACCACATGTATCATAAAAATTAATATTTAAATTAAGATTTGAGATATGAACTTATTGCAAGTTTATCATTAATAAATTTAGAGCATAATTACGTTAAGAATAGTGCTGGAGGCGCAAAATGACAGATCAGGGCAAAAAAAAGCTAAAAGATAATCCTAAAGAAAAAAAAAGAATTCCAATAGCAGGTATTGGTTCATCTGCAGGAGGGCTGGAAGCTTTAGGAAAAATGTTCCAGCACATGCCCACTGATTCGGGCGTAGGATTTGTTCTGATTCAACATTTGGATCCATCTCATAAAAGTTCAATGGCGGAATTACTTAGAAGATACACTGACATGGAAGTCCTTGAAATCGAAGATGGAATGCAAGTTGAACCAAATAAACTATATGTTACTCCCCCTAATAAAAATGTAGGGATTATAAATGGGATATTACACCTTGCTGTCCCTAAAGAACCCCATGGTCTTCGAAGACCCATTGATTTCTTTTTTCAATCATTAGCAGATGACATGGAAGATCATTCAATTGGTGTTATTCTTTCAGGGTTTGGATCAGATGGTACCATCGGTATAAGGGCCATTAAAAGTTTGGGAGGGATGGTAATAGCTCAAGATCCCGATTCTGCAGTATCTGGAAGTATGCCGTCCAGCGCAATAGACACAGATCTAGTGGACTACATTGCACCGCCTGAAAAAATACCTCAGAATTTAACCACATACATAAAAAGATTGGGTAAAAGGCCTCCTAAAAGAATAATTGGAAAGGATGAAGAAAGTCTCAGTTCACTTCAAAAAATTCTAATTTTAATTAGAAACAGGACAGGACATGACTTTTCCCTCTATAAAGAAAGTACTATAAACAGACGGATTGCAAGGAGGATGAACGTCCATCAGCTCGATAAAGTATCTGATTACCTTAAATATATTCAGAAAAATTCTAAAGAAATCAACGTGCTCTTTAAAGAGCTTTTAATTAACGTTACAAGCTTTTTTAGAGATCTTGATGCTTTTAAAGCCTTTCAAAAGTATTTAACATCAGAAGTTCTTGATAAAAAAATGGACGGGGAAAGAGTCCGTATTTGGATTCCGGGTTGTTCCACTGGTGAAGAGGTTTATTCCATTGCCATGATTATTCAAGAGTATATAGATATTTCTGGAAAACATTTAGAAGTTCAGCTTTTTGGTACTGATATTGACGAAGATGCCATTAATATTGCCAGATCTGCAACTTATCCTAGCACTATTGTCACAGATGTAAGTTCAGAGCGTTTGCATAAATTTTTCACCAAAAAAGGGGATGGTTATAGGGTTAAGAAAAGTATAAGGGAAATGGCAATATTTGCCCCCCATGATGTTCTTATTAATCCTCCATTTAGTAAACTTGACTCCATATCCTGTAGAAATGTTTTAATCTATATGAACAAAGATGCCCAGAAGAAAATGTTATCTGCATTCAATTATGCCCTGAAATCTGGAGGTATCCTATTCCTTGGCCCATCAGAAAGCATAAGCAATTTTGTAGAATCATTTACCACTATGGATAATAAATGGAAGATCTATAAATCTAAAAAGACAGATCATGCCCCTGCAGGAGATTTCGTTAGATTCCCATATGCAAAATTACCACAGGACTACACCACTGTTGAAGATTTAGAAATAATTGGAAAGAGCGACCAGAATATTGCCAAAAATGTTGAAAGAATGCTGATTGAAAAATATGCCCCCCCTACAGTAATAGTCAACAGCGAAGGAAGGATTATTTTCATCCATGGAAGAGTAGGGAAATATCTAGAACCCGCTGAAGGTGTAGCAAATCTTAGTATTACAGACATGGCAAGAGAAGGAATTAAATTTGAGCTGAATTCTGCAATAAATGAAGCAGTTTTAAAAAATAAAGAAGTGGAATATCAAAATTTAGATGTTAAAACTAATGGAGACTATCAGACGATTAATTTATCGGTGCGGCCCATTCTTAAGCCAAAATTAATGGAAAGCCTCTTAATGGTCACATTTGAAGATATAGAACTATCGAAAAAGGAGAAAGAAAAACTTCCCGAAACTACTCCCAAAAAAGATAGGCGTATTAGAGAACTTGAAGAGGAGTTAAGGGTTACAAAAGAGAGACTTCATACAACCATAGAAGAGCTTGAAACTTCAAATGAAGAGCTTAAATCAGCTAATGAAGAATTACAGTCAATGAATGAAGAGCTGCAAAGTACCAATGAAGAATTAGAAACATCTAAAGAAGAATTGCAGTCATTGAACGAAGAACTGCTCACTGTAAATACCGAGCTTCAAAATAAAGTTGACCAGCTGTCTGAAGTCAACGATGACATGAATAACCTCCTGAACAGTATTGAAATCCCAACTATATTTGTGGATAAAGACATTAAAATAAAGCGTTTCACCAAAGAAACTACAAAATTAATTAATCTTATACCATCAGATGTAGGGCGGCCTCTAGAAGACATTGTATCCAATGTAGAATATGACAACCTGATTAAAGACATAAAAGAAGTGATGGACAGGGTGATTTATAAGGAAGAAGAAGTACGTACAAAAGATGGAAGATGGTACCTTGTACGGATAATACCTTATAAAACACTGGACAATATCATTGACGGAGCCGTAATTACTTTTACAGATATTACCGAGCAAAAAGAAGTACAAAAGCTTGCAGATCAATTAGAGTATGTTAAAAGTATTGTAGATACTGTACGTGAACCGCTTGTAGTATTGGATGATGGACTAAAGGTCATATCTGCAAATAGTTCATTTTATGATAAATTTAAAGTTAAAGAAGCTACAACTGAAGGAGAATTACTCTACAGACTAGGGGACAACCAGTGGGATATCCCCCAACTAAGGAATTTACTGGAAAAGGTGCTGCCTAAAGACCAGAAATTTGAAAACTTCGAAGTTCAACATGATTTTCCCGAAATAGGGCATAAAAAGATGCTCTTAAACGGTCGAAGACTTCAAGAAAAACGGATAGGCAGTAAAACTATAGGAAAAGGGCTGATACTTCTTGCAATTGAAGACGTAACTAAGTAATTCTGAATGTCAATAATAACATGATCTGCTTCAAAAAATATGTTAAAAAGTTCTAAAAAGGGAATATGTAAAAATTCTACGAATTTTTACGGCATGAGAAACTTCGTTTCTCTGCTACAAAATTTTTAATTTTGTAGACATTCGAAATTTATAATTTCGATGCCCCGAAAACGAAGCATTCGAAAACCGAAGGTTTTCGATGCGTCAAAATTTTCAATTTTGACAGTTTTCAATGACCACAAAACTTTCAGTTTTGCAGGCATACTGAAAAAAGTTAAATTTTTCATATTAGGATCTGTAATAATGGATAGGAAAGAAAAATTACGCTCAGCTGCAGAAAAAAGGCTGCATGAAAAAATAAATACACTGCCAGAACTTCCAGAAGATGTTGATACACTACTTCATGAACTGGAAGTACACCAGATCGAACTTGAAATGCAGAATGAAGAACTCAGATATTCAAGAAGAGAGTTAGAACAATTACATGAGAAATATTATGACCTTTACAATTACGCCCCAATTGGATATTTTACTTTGGATTTAAGCAGCCAAATCACTGAGTTAAACACTACAGGTGCAAATTTATTAGGTTTTACAAAGGACCGTTTAATAAAAACCCGGTTTAACTGGTATGTATCCCCAAAATATACAGAATCGTTCATGTTTCATATAAAAAAAGCATATAAATCAATGGAAAAACATGTATTTGAAATGGGGTTAATTCGAAGAAATGGTATTATCTTTTATGCCCATGTTGAACTATTGCCGTCGCAGTTAGAAACTGGGGAAGTTCAGATGAAAATGGCAGTTGTTGACATAACCGAACGAAAGGAATTAGAAGATGAATTGAGGCGCTCCAATGATGAACTGCAGCAGTTTGCTTATGTGGCTTCTCATGACCTGCAGGAGCCACTTAGGACTATTTCAAGTTTTACACAACTTTTAGACCGCAGATATAAAGAAAAATTAGATCCTGATGCTGATGAATTTATAGGGTATGTGGTAGAAGCTGCTCAAAGGATGCAGCAGATGATCCTTGATTTACTGGAGTATTCACGGATAATGACCGCTGGTAAAGAATTAATAAGAATAAATTCCAATGAAGCATTAGATACTGCTTTATTCTATCTAAAAGGCCTAATTGAAGATTGTAATGTAGAAATTACTCATGATAAGCTCCCTAAAATAGTAGCTGATCAAGGACAGATTACCAAGGTATTTCAGAATCTCATTTCCAATTCAATAAAATTCAGTAAGCCGAATGAATCGCCAAAAATCCGCATTTCAGCAGAAAAAAACGAAAAAAATAGAGAATATATCTTCAGCGTGCAAGATAATGGAATAGGAATGGAGCTACAATATGCTGAACGTATATTCACAATATTTCAGAGGTTACATACATTAGATGAATATCAAGGAACCGGAATTGGATTAGCAATAGTTAAAAGAATAATTGAACGCCATGGTGGGCATATTTGGGTTGAATCAGAATTGGGTAAAGGTTCAACATTTTATTTTACTATACCATGCCCCCCCCCATTTAGAGAGCCATTTACCAAGGTAAATATTTAAATCAAATTAATAAAATTCTTATTTCCGCATAATTTGATTGTCCTTGTGCTTAAAAAATAAGTACAACATAAATTATATTAAAATACGAGGGTTGTAAATGGCCGATGAAATTCCCCCTAAAAAAGCATATTTCAATATATTCGAAAAAATGCGCGAAAGTGTTTATGTAGTGAAAGCTTTACGTGATGAAAGAGGCGAAATTGTTGATATGCGCATAGAATACGCCAATCCAGCTTCACAAACCCATTCCAATGTTCTCCAGAAAAAGTTAATTGGAAAAAAATTTAACTTAATTTACAACCCTAAAATAACAAAATCATATATTAAAATTATAAATAAAATCCATGTAACTGGGGAAGGCAGTAAAAGAGAAATATATTTCCCTAAACTGAATAAATATTTCTCAGTATCTGTTTTTTCGTTCAATAATGATTCATTCATGATAATAAACACGGATATTAGTCCGGAGAAAAAAACTGAAGAAGAATTAGAAGAGAAAGAAAAGTTCCTAAAAAGCATATTTAAAGCTTTCCCCGGTGTTATCTGGGTTTATGATTTATTAAAAGATGAAAACATTTGCATATGCCGTGAAATTTATGAATTAATTGGTTATACTAAAGAAGAAGTAGAAGGAAGGGAAAAATCGTTCTGGAAAAGTATTTACCATCCCCAAGACCTTCCAAAAGTTGAAGGAATCTTAAAAAGAATAAAAAATGCCAAAAATGGTGAAGTTATAGAATTAAAATATCGCTTAATGCATAAAGATGGAAAATTGCGCTGGTTTGATGCTAAGCACGTCATTTTGAAACGAACTCCCCAAGGTAAGCCTTGGCAATTCCTTGGAATAGTAGAAGATATTACCGAGCACAAAAAGACTGAAGATTTGCTTCGTTTTAGTGAAAAAACATTCAGAACTTTAGCTGAAAACTCCCCCGATATAATCTTAAGATTCAACCATGAGCTACACATTACTTATGTTAACCCTGTTTTTTCTCGCTTAATAGGAAAACCTCGACAGGAATACGTCGGTAAAAGCTTTCAAGACATTGAAATGCCCTATGAACTAATAGAAAGTGAAAAATTATTAAAAATCGTTCTTACTTCTGGAGAGCCTCAAAATTTTGAATTTAATCTGGAAACAGAAAAAGGACTTAAATATTATTCTGCCCGCATCATTCCCGAATTTGAACGGAGTTACGTAGAAACAGCCATGTTGGTTGCACATGACATAACCAATATTAAACAGGCTGAAGAGGAAATTCTCAGATTAGCCAATATTGTAGAATGCTCAGATGATGCCATAATAGGTAAAACTGTTGAAGGCATTATATTTAGCTGGAATAAAGCTGCTGAAGAAATATATGGTTACTCAGCAGATGAAATCATTGGAAAACATATATCTATCTTGATGAGCCCTGATGAATGGGAAAAAACATCAAAGCTCATGGAAAGGATCGCGGAAGGGGAAACCGTAAAGCATTTTGAAGCTAAAAGGATAAGAAAAGACGGTTCTGAAATTTATGTTTCATTAACTTTGTCACCTATAAAGAATATTGCTGGAGAAATAACTGGAATATCTACAATATCAAGGGAGATTCTTGAAAAAGGGGCATAACATTAAAAGTTCAAAATTAAGCTCTTTAATATTTCGAATTAAAATTAAATTTTATTGATTTAATCAAGTCATCATTCTTCTTTAAATATTCATGTATTTTACTGCGTAGCGATTTTTCTTCTTCAATTGTTTCTAAATATTTAAGTCTTAATTCGCCATTATCATTATTTCTTGCCTGATCATAAGCATAGTCGATATAATTATCTATTTGAATTAAAATTTCTTTATACACTTCTTTTCGTTCTTCTAATTTCTTGATCAGCTTTTTTTCTGCGTTTAAATGTCTCTTAATAATTAATTCAGGATCCAATTTTTCTGGATTTTTGGACATTAAACATCAATCCCAAAACGTTTTGGTACTAACGCTTTTCTCTAAAAGAACTAACCATTCCTCTGATTTTTTCCAGATTTTCTTCAGTTTGATCAATCATTTTATTGATCCTATCGATGTCTTCCCCAATTTTTTTAATAGTACCTCTTTCAGTGTCAATCAACTTCAAAAGTTGATCGTGTCTTTCCTTACTTTGAGTATCAACGGTCTTCAATTCACTTATCCAGTAATCCAATAAGCTATCTACTGTTTTTAAGTACTTTTTTTCGGTTTCTTTCTGGTCATAAAGGTTATTGATTATGCTTTTCTTTGTCTGTAGATACTTTTCTTCTTCTTTCCTTTTAGTCGCACCTTCATCTGTCATACCTATAAATTTATATTACTATCTATAAAAAATTTATTAATTAGAAGTTTTTAAAATTCATTTATCAGTTAAATATTAAAAAATACCCCCTAATAAATTGGGGGGGGGGCAAATTACAAAGTTTAAACTTTATAAATCCTTATAGGAAGCCTTATACAGGACAGCTTCAAGCTTATCAAGAGCTTTACCAACCTGCTTATCAAACTCAGTGAGTTTATTGGCCAGTCCCCTGAAGTACGGTGCATAAACCTTGTAGTACATCAGCCTGTCGGTGTCTATACTATTTTTTACAAGCGCAGCCTTGAATTCATCAACTTTCTCCTGAATAGATGAATACAATACTTCATCAGGGTATTCACCTAAAAATATGCCATCTGCACCGTTTTCAAATGCAAACAAAATGTGTTTAGGCATTAACCTGTTTATTGAGGGAACCCTTATAATCCTGACAGATTCAGGATATGATATCCTGTTTATTCCTATATTATCCGCAGCCACATAACCAATATAGTCAACAAATGCCAGAATTCTCCTTTCACCTTCTTTCCGTTCCTTCAACATGCCCTCGATCATGGCGAAGATTTGAGCATCTGTCTGGCCCATTATATCAATTGCATTGTTCTCACATTTGGAGATGCACATACCGCAACCGTTACATGCTACAGGATCAACAGATATGCGTTCGTTGTGTATGTAAATAGCCTTATATTTACAGGCA
>JAEYQZ010000240.1 GCA_023409695.1 Methanobacteriota archaeon
ACTTTTTGAACGAATGATGTAATTGTTGCTGTTCCAATTGTACCTGCAGTGTTACTTCCTACTCCCGAGTATCTCACATAATCCAGCAGTATACCATCTACGCTGTAATTAGTTACGATCTTTTTAATTGCATTCAGCAATGTAGTTTGTTGCGTTGTATTAGCTGGATTAATCCAGTTACCATTAACATCTTGGAAGCATGTAATCCATGCGTGGATTCTTATTCCTGAATTTTGGAATTTTGTTATAATGCTTGATAAAACACTTGAATAGGTTGGAGTTGAGATTAAATTTGCTTTTACGAATATATCTGTAATATTTGCTTTCTTTAGTTCACTTACATTAATGTTTCCTGCATCTTCGGCTCTAAGCCAGATACCGTGAACATTGGTATAAGTGGTCCCTGCTGCCGCTAGTTGTTGAACAGTTGTATTGTTTACTGGATTTGTTGGAGATGTATTTACCGAATTTTGATTGTTAGTCTCTGCAGTTTGTACTGCGTTTTGTGTATTTATTACTGTATTTAACGAATTTTGGCTGTTTGAAGTTATATTCGATGTAGAATTTGTAGTGTTTTGAGTCAGTAGAGTTTGCGTTGTACTGTTTCCTGTAGCTCCTGCTACTGAGATATTTTGAACTGTATTTTGGATCTCTGTTTGATTATTTTTAACAGTTTCAACTGGGTTTTGATTAACTGTTGTGTTATTACTTAAAGCGGAATCTGCAGTAGTTTCCGCTGATTGCTGATTATCTGCTGTAGCATATGAACTACCAACGGTAGACATAGCCATGATGCAGATAATTAACATTACAAGCAACGAGTGTCGCTTGATAATACCGCCCCCTATTGTTTCCAAATTGTAAATAAACCATTGAAGTTATTCATTTACAAAGGGAGATATGGAAATATAATATTTAAAGCTTTGGATTTTAAACTGAAAAAAAGACGTTCAAAGTGTTCTTTTTAGAGTTTAAAAGATTTTAAGCGCTTATTTAAAATGCAAAAAAGAAGAAGTTATAATGGGTTTGTATTTTTACAAATTAAGAGTTCTCTGGCATGTATTTAACATTAAAAATTATTTTAAACGGATTCATAGAACTCTATTACTATTTTTAAGAGATTATTAAGTTCTATAACTACATATCTCAGAATAAATAACGTAAACAGGTATTTTAATCATACAGTGTTTTTTAAAAACAAATTTAATTAGCCAGTGCAACATATGCATATTTAATTTACCATTATTACAAATCAATTGTCTTAAACCAGTACTTCACCGGAAGATGAATACTAATTTAATTAATACACCATTCTGATCATAATACTCACCAAATAGTGATATTAAAATTTTACTAAAAGCAAAATTTGATTTAATTGCCCTATTTAGGTATAATAACAAAATAAAAGTTTTTATTTGCTTCCCATTATTTTTGACATAATTTGTGGCAATTTTACATGATATAATGACAATAAAACTAGCAAGAATATTATAAAATTTTAATGCTCATGTCAATTATGAGAATTTAAAATCTGTGAATTAGTTTAAAAATAAGGTAAAGAAAATAAATATAAAAAACTCAAGCACTTATTGTACTTGAGATCTTCAATTATTAAGGTACTTAAAATGGTAAGTTATTGTAAATACCTTTAATACGTGCTGAATTCCAGTTTCTTACAACTCCAAAGGAGTTTCTGTTACTGGTTGGGTCAGCAGTGTACCATCTGCCGTTAGCTTTAATTTGAGCCCAGACGTGTCCAATCCAATGTCCACTTCTAAAGTGAGCTTTAGCAGCTACGTATCTTGCCTGCAGTCCAGAGGACCTTGCAAGAGCAACAACTAAATGTGCCTGGTCTGCACAGTTACCTGTTCTATATTTTAATGCACCATTTGCTCCATACCTAGTATTGTAGTAGAAAGAGTAACTTAAATGGTCTCTTACCCAATTAAATACTTTAGCCCCTTTCTGGTACTGTGAATGTGTACCTCTTGAAAGTGAATGAGCTAATGAGTTTATGCTTGCACTGTTTGCACTTGATCCATGGTATCTGTGAACTTTACCATGATATCTATTATATTTTTTATATTTGTGAACTTTACCATGATATCTGTACCATTTACCATGATATCTGTACCATTTGTGAGCATATCTTACCTTCTTTTTATGCCCATATGCATACATAGGTTTTTCCCCTGCATACTTAAGAACTGATTTTGTTACTGTATTATTTTTTGCCTTCACTGAATTTTTACTTGATGAAGTTGCTGTTTTATTTTTGTTCACAAATTGTGTAACATTATTTGTAGTGTTAACAGTCTTTTTAACTGCTTTTAACTTTTTAACGACCTTTTTTTGCGTTTTGATCGGTTTTTTTAGAGTTTTTATATCTTTAACATGTAAATTTATATCTTTTTGCACAGTATGGTGATTACCAGTCTGTGTTGATGCAGTTCCCACATTTGCTGCGCTTACGCCCGCAATACCAATCAGTGACATACTTGCCACTAGTAAGACTGCAAATAACAGTTTCCTCGTAATTATACCGCCTCCAATTACCAATCATCGAAAAAATCCATTTGAGTTTTTCTCGCGGTTGCCACTAGTTTGACTTCATGCCTTATAAAGGTTTCGGCAAAAAAGTTTAAAAAAAGCATTCTTAAAAGCCTAATTTTAATTTAAAGCATTCTAAATGGTTTTCCTAAAATCAATGAAAGATCATGCATTGAATGCTAAGCTTGATCACATTCAAAATACACCCTAAGTGAAATTATAAAGAAAATTAAACTAATGGAATATTAATGCCATGTAAATGGTAGATATGTATCAAATAGAATAAATTAATCATATTATTTACAACACACCATTATGACCATTATCTTAAGCAATTAAATCATTATAAGACAAGAATATATTCCCCAAATTACCATTTAATTGCCACAATTTATTATCAGAATATTTTAGATTTTCCATATGTAATAATTAATTATATTAAAAACTTAATCATTTACCCCGTATTAAAATCAAAGTTTATAGAAATTTAACACTTTAATCAAATACAATTGAAAATATGACCTGATTTAAGAAAAGTTAATAAGACATGCTAGATATGGTTTTAAACCATTAATACAACCTAATTAATAATAAAAAAGTATTATTGAGTATTAAATATTTGACAAATTTTAACTCAAATTAATTTTGTATTTAATCGATTAAACAAAAAAATAAAATCAGCAAAACAAAAATATCCAAAAACTTTCAAATCTATGATCTGAAAGTTTTTGAGTGGACTTAGAAAGGCAGCTCTACATAGGTGCCTTCTATTGTCGATTTATTTTTGTCCCAGTTATTTATAACACCAAGTGAATTTCTGATGCTTATTCCATCTGCATCATACCATTTACCATTTATATATAACTGTGCCCAGACGTGTCCATATATCGTACCACTTGAGAACTTACAATAACCGTGTACGTATCTCGCTGGAATTCCCGATGCTCTTGCCAGTGCTATCACAAGATGCGAAGTGTCGACACAATTTCCTGTCTTTGCATTTAATGTGCCTACTGCCCCGTATCTGGTATTGTAGTAAAAGGAATAACCTAAGTTATCTCTTACCCAGTTAAAGATTTTAGTTCCCTTATTATAGGTCGAACTTATACCTTTTGTAAGTGATGATGCAAGTGATTTGATTTTAGGGTCATCTGATTGACAATTATTGGTTGGTTGCAGGTATTTCTGCATTTCGGATGGCAAATCATTCCATATCCCTGGAGTCATGGTTACATATACTGGTAAATATTTGTTGGTTCTGTAAAAGTTCAATATTTTTGAATACATGTAAATGGCTGATTCATACTGGATTTTTCCCAAAGAAC
>JAEYQZ010000030.1 GCA_023409695.1 Methanobacteriota archaeon
TAAATTTTAATACTATCATAACTTATTATGGTCAAATTTTGGCATCATCTTATATAATATGAAAATAAATGACTAATTCAATGGATTGATGTTTTTGCACCATAGAATAACACCAAAATCCATGTACATATGACTCAATTGTATTGCAATACCCCTAAAACTACAGTACATGATTGATACGTAATAAAACATACATCGATATCAATGTTTTAATGATTAATCGTATTGTAATATCTATTTAAATCAATTAAATCATGAGGATCAATATGAATACAAAAATATTATTATCTAAAGCTAAACCTATAATAATTATAGTTTTATTATTTATTCTAGCATTTAGCCTAAGGGCTGATGCAATTAATATCAGTGGAGTGCCTCAAAACTATACTTCATTATTTGAAGACTCCAACGGGCTCCCCTACTTCAGTGAAATGGATTCCTATTACAATTACAGGATGACCCAGGATTATCTTGACCATGGTTACGTGGGAGATACCATAATAAATGGTACTACATGGGATTTACATTCTGCTTATCCATCAGGTAGAGAAGCAACGTCAAACGTGTTACTTGTATATGTTACTGCATTTGTCTATAAATTAGCGAATTTATTTGGAAATGTGCCCCTGAATGAAATTTGTATATGGGTGGCTCCATTTATGGCTTCTCTTGCAGTTATTCCAGCTTACCTCTTCGTAAGAAGGCTAAGTAACGATTATGGAGGAATAGTTGCAGGAATTTTAGTTGGTCTAGCGCCGGCATATTTCATGCACACATTTGCAGGGTTCTTTGATACTGACATGTTCAACATGCTATTCCCAATTCTGATTGTAGGATTCTTTATAATGAGTATCCTTACAAAAGATCTCAAGACTAGATCAATTTATGCGGTTTTATCCGCCGTTTCCTTGCTTGTTTATTCTATAGCATGGGAAGGCTGGTGGTACATGTTCTACCTGATAATTGGTATAGCAATCGTGTACATTTTAGTTTCAAACTATCTATTAAAAATGAAAACCGTTAAATCATTTAAAGAATATCCTGACAAAGCTAAATGGCTTATGGATCAGCATGCACTCTTTGCATTAGTTGTGTTTGCAGTTTTAACCTCAGTCCTGCTGAGCATTTACTGGGGACCTTCACAATTTATAAGTTCTTTAACTGGTTCTATTGGGTTTTCTCAATTACAAGCCACCGTTACAGGTACTTCTTATCCTAACATCTACGTATCTGTTGGAGAACTTCAACTACCATCATACTCAAGTGTTATAAGTGAAGTTGGAGGAATTGTACCCCTTGTGCTTGGTATTTTAGTTGTTCCATTATTACTCTGGAAATTAAAACCAGAAGGAACTAAAAAAGAAAATAATAATGTGCAGAGCGCACCAAAGAGGAAAAGTAAACCAAGAAGAAAATCCAAGAAAACTAAAACAGAAGTTGCTCCAAAAGAAGTCAAAAAAAGCAGTATTGTTACAGATCCTCAAATACTGGAAACCAAGAAACATTATCTATTATACGCTGTTTTATTTGCAGTATGGCTTGTAGGTACTGGCCTTATGTTAAAACAAGGTTCAAGGTTCCTCGAACAGTTTGCACTCCCAATAGCATTAGGTGCTGGACTCTTTGTAGGTTTAATCACACCTTATATTAAAGAACATGTGCAAAATGTTAAATATTATGCCGTGGCAGTCGTTATTATAATGGCAGTTGTATCATATTCCCCTGTAGTTGCAGCATACAACTCAGCAAGTTCGGTAGTTCCAGGTAGCGATGATTCAATGTACAACTCATTAACATGGATTGAAAACAACACATCGAATAACACAGTCTTAACTTCATGGTGGGACTTCGGCCACATGTTTACTGCAGTGGCAGATAGACCTGTTACATTCGATGGTGGGTCTCAAAACACACCACGTGCCTACTGGGTTGGAAAGGCATTAAC
This sequence comes from Methanobacteriota archaeon, assembly GCA_023409695.1. Lineage (GTDB taxonomy): Archaea > Methanobacteriota > Methanobacteria > Methanobacteriales > Methanobacteriaceae > Methanobacterium_D. Next base: position 1,946 of record JAEYQZ010000030.1, read on the forward strand.
GACGAGTAATGAAAAATTGTCTGCAGGAATACTCAGGATGCTGACTTCAAGCGGTGATCAAGGTTATACCGCTGTTGAAAATTATACCGGAAATACAGGTAAAAGTGTTGAGATTTTGGATAAAATTTTACCAGTTGACAAAAGCGCTGCTCAAACAATACTGACAAGCCAGTATAATTTCACCACAGAACAGGCCCAAAACGTGTTACAATACACCCATCCATCTAATCCGGCTCCACACGAACTTATATTAAGTACTGATATGATTAATAAAGCAGGAGTGTGGTCCTACTTTGGAAACTGGGATTTCCAAAACAATACTGGACAGGGTTACAGCTACGCTGCAGGACAGGGAACCACTCAGCAGGTTAACGGTACAACCGTTGTTGGAACTGCAATTTCATCTACAGCTGCAATTGTTGCACAGATAAATGGAACCAAAATAGCAGCAGGTCTTCAGTACCAGCAGAATAATGAAACTCAAATAATGGAACCTCACAAGTTAATTGTGGTCCAAAACGGCAGTGTAAAACTGAATCAGGTGGTTTCCAATGACAGTCAGTTCAGTATACTCCTTATAAACCAGAATAACACGTATATTATGGTTATAATGAACAAAGAACTGGAAGATTCCATGTTCACAAAGATGTTCTTTGAAAATGGTGCAGGTTTAAGCCAGTTTAAACTTGTACATACAGAAGGAGGAACACTGGACCCATACGGGACACAGGTTTGGAACGTAAGTTCATAGATTCCATTTGGAATCTAATTTTTTTTTATTTATTTATGAATTTTATATGTGTCTTAACTAATTTTCTTAGAACAATTTTTAGGTCAAGTTCACTTATATGAATCAGCCGTTTATTTTACAGCACATTTTTCAAAGTAACATATTGAAAATCAACCGTATATACACGCAAAATAGCCGATTCTTTAAGTTATATGTCCTTATTCTAAATAGATACAAACTTATTGATAATTATTAATAGAAAATATATGGCCAAATTTGATTTATCTTCTGTAATAATGGGAAGCATGGCAGGAGGTTTTTTCTCGCTTTTTTCAACTTATGTTAACCTTTCAGGATTTGGAATACTCTTATCCAACGTTGTAGCTGGATTTGTTGCAGTATCTGTCAGCAAAACCAAAGAAGATTATATTATAACTGGAGGAGTACCTGGGATCTTATCAAGCTTTATAATGATAATAATGTCATTTTTACTGCCGTTTACCCCTCTTGGATTTAGTAATCTGGACGTTTTTGGATTTGTATCTGTTGCTATATCTATAAGCGGTGGTGGATTTATTTTAGGGATGATTGGAGGGGCAATTTCAAAAAAGGTGATTGGTTAAAATAATTTTAAAATTTTTTCATTTAAATTCATTACTGCTTCAGCCTACTACTTGAGCCGCCAGCGACAGCCGGCGGCGTTATGGCTAGAAAAGATATTATGAAAAAAGTAGTTGTTATAGAAGATGATATGTGTAGATATTTAAAAATAATTTAAAAAGAAAAAGAAATTCTTAATCTTCTTTTTCAGGCATGTAAAATAATGCCACTGATCTCGAAAAATACATGTAGAAATATGGAGCCACAATTAATGAAATTAGTACTCCCCCTACAATATCAAGGAGTATTAAGCTGAAAAAATAACTTATAGCCACATCTATACCCATGAATATGATTAAAAAAATAATTCCTGCCACTACATACCATTTTATGAGATTAATCCACCCTATACTTGTAATTTCATCGAATATTTCACGGAATCTAAAGGCTGATTTAAGTTCACCTTCATAATAGGCCATATTTGCTATTGCCACTAATAGTATCGGGGTAATTATAATCATGTATAAAATTCCAATAAGAGCAGAGATTCCTTCGGGCCCTACAAATGACGATATATCATATAAAATAACGCCAATACTCGGGATCCCATTCCAGATTACTGATGAAGAAGGGTTAAACAAAAATTCCAAGGGATTTGATCCGAAACTTTCTAAAAATAATGTAAATGATTCAAAGAATGATACAATCAGAATTAACATAATTATGATGGCAGGGATCGAATAAACAATAAATGTTAGGAATACTTTAACACCACTAAAGCCCATATCAACCCAATTGTTAAACTCTGGAAGTTCTGTTTTACCATCTAATGATGAT